>CAZPUI010000120.1:0-11005 GCA_964589695.1 uncultured Solibacteraceae bacterium
GTCGACGATGGACGCCGCGGTCGGGAACACGCGCGGCTCACCCGGCACCCGCGGACGTCATGGACGTCCGGGCCGCGGAAAACCAGCCCCGCTGCATCCCGCTGCTGGCCGCCCGCCGAACCCTGCATGTCACGGAGGCGCCCATCACCGCCCAGGAGATGACCACCACCCTCCAGGGCGCCCTCAAGGCCAGCCTGAACGCCGACCGCTAAACCCTTTCACGGACCAGGAGCATTCCCATGAAATCCATGCTGCGCGCCACCTTCATGCTCGTCCTGGCGGCAATGACCACCTCCGCCTTCGCCCAGTCCTACAACCTCAACCTGGCCCTCCGCACCCAGGAGCACAGCCAGTGGTGCTGGACCACCAGTGCCCAGATGATCCTCAACTACTTCGGGAAGAACCCCACCCAGTGCGGTGAGGTCAACTGGACCCTGGGCATCAACTACGCCTGCGGCAACACCACCTTCGACTGGAACAGCCCCGCCAACAAACCCAACAGCTGCCAGGCCATTGCCAATATCCTCAACCGCTGGAGCGTGAGTGCGAACTTTTTCGCGGGCTACTACAGCCAGGCCAACCTGCAGTCCAGGATCAACGCCAGGAAGCCCTTCGTCGTCCTCTGGACCTGGACCGCGGGCGGTGGCCATTTCGTGGTCTGCAAGGGCTACAGCGGAAGCTACGTCTACCTCAACGATCCCTGGCCGGGTAACGGCGCCTACACGCGGACCTACGCCTCCACCGTCTCCGCCTCCGACCGCAAGTGGACCTACACCGTCAACACCAACTAAAGTGATCACCTTACTTCACCGGCTAAATACTATTAATGCTCGTAAATCCATTTAATGAGCGCAAGGAAAGCGTTGCAATTGATGTCGATTGCTCTGGGCACGAACCCTATGGAGATCGTACTTCGAAATTTATGACGCTTCAGATCAAAAACATAATCTTCGAATAGATAGATTTGGAATTATGGATTCATGTTCTAGCCGCAATATATAATTGAAAACAAATTTTTGTAACCATAAAAATTAAACCACGAAAAACACGAAACACACGAAAGAGACAAAACCAAATTCCACTTTCGTGTCTTTCGTGTTTTTCGTGGTTATTATATTTGTAGAGTATTGACTTCCCTAGGCTTATTTAAATTTCTGATTCAACTATCTTTTTTATTTGTAATGCAAACCTCCCGTTTCTTGTTTCTGCGCGCGAAATCAAAGTCCAATGGCATGGGAAAATTTGTCTTTTCACGAATTGAAACACTGAGATGCCGCGCATGCGTGGCATGAGAGCACGGAGCAAGCGCGGGGACCCGAACGGCAACTGAACGTCTACGACCATGTAGCTTCGGTCTGGGGTCACCGCGCCGTTCGCCCTCCCCCCAGGGTGGCCGCCAGGAGCAGGACGTGTTCTGCGCTGCGCATCATGGCGGGGATGTCGGCGAATTCCTCCGGGGTCCCCCGATGACCGCCCCGCTCACCGCCCAAGCCCAGGGCCGGGGTCCCACCCCCGATGGCAATGTTCATGTTGGAGGAGCCGCCATTGCCCAACCGAGGCTCCAGCCCAAGGTGCCGCGCGATGGTTTCAGAGGTGCGCACCAGGGCGGAATCCCGGGCCCCGGGCAACTGCCCCCCGGGAGTCATCTGGAAGGGTTCCAGGGTGAGCTGGAGGGCCGTTTCCTTCGCGACCTCTTCCAGGATCTTCCGCACCTTGGCCTCCATGGCCTCCAGGGCGGGGAGCTCCAGCGCCCTAAGGTCCAGGGAACACCAGCCCGTGGCGGGCTTGTGGTTGAAGACCGCACCACTCTGCAGCATGCCGATGTTCAGGGCCGCCCCGGTAACCTTCCGAACTTCGGGATCCATGGCCTCCAGAATGCCGAAGATGCGGTCCACCGCCCGGGCCAGGGCCTGGTTCACATTGGGCAGCCCCCCACCCAGGGTGTGCCCCGCAGGACCATGGGCCACCACCTTCCACCAGTGGATCACGATGGCCCCGTAGCTGAGGCTCCGGCCCTCCCCCCTGACGTCCACATAGGCAAGCGCCCTGTCCCGGGGGGTGCGGTACAGCCCCCGCATGCCCAGCATGCCCGTTTCCGCCTGGGCCACCGCCGCGAAGAGCAGGTCCTGCTCCGGCGTGAGACCCGCTCCCACCAGGGCTCGGGCCGCTGCCAGCATGGCAGCACAGGTGGAGGCGGTGTGGACCCCGGGTCCCCGCACGCGATCCCCTTCGACCCAGGGGGGGGTCTTGGCGGCCTTCTGGTGCTCCGCCACGGTGACCAGATCGTCCAGGGTGGCCACGAAGACCAGGGCCTTGCCGGACCGGCCCGGCAGCCTGCCCAGGGCATTGGGAGCACCATCCACCCGCACCTCCTGGAGCCCGATGGCCCGCATCTCCGCGGCCACCGCCTCCGCCCGGGCCCTTTCCTGACCCGAGGGGGCGGAAATGGCCCCCAAATTGGCCAGCAGGGTGGCGGTGACTCCCCGCTGGGAGGCCAATTCCTGGCGGGCCTTCTGGACCCCCGGATCGGCCAGGGCCTGGACCAGGCTGCGGGAGGGCGCCTCCTGGGCCGGAAGCCAGGAAAACATGCCAAGGATCAGGGCCTGTATCAGCCGAAGGTACGTCATGACCAGACTCCCATGCATTCAGGGTGTCGGCGGCCCATCCACCTGGGCGCGATAGGCCTCGGGGTCCCGCTGGAAGGCCTCCCGACTCACGATGGCCCCGATTCCCTCCGCCCGGTCCACCGCCAACACCCCATCCAGATGGTCAAGCTCGTGCTGGAGCAGCTCCGCCAGGGAGGGATCCGTGCATTCCCAGACCTTGTCCACCCCATCCTCGTCCTGGTAGGCCAGGGTGAGGGCGAGGTGCCGCCGCACCCGCACCAGGAGGTGGGGGAAGCACATGCAGTCGTCCCAGAGGGTGAAGGTCTGGGGGCTCCTCCAGGTGATCCTGGGGTTCAACAGGCACCAGGGCCCCTCCCCCAGGTCCAGGGCGATGAACCGCTTGGGGATTCCCACCTGGGGGGCCGCGATGCCCCGGCCAAACCCATGCAGTGTCCTGAAGGCCCCAAGGGTCGCCTTGAGGGCCGCAGCCTCCGCACGCTGGTTCGGCCCCTGTGGATCCTCCACGGGATGGGCGGTGAGGCGCAGGCGGGGATCGCCCAGGGGAAGGATGGGGAGGGCCATGCCCAAGTCTGTCATCATCCAAACCTGGGAACATCTCAGGAATGCTCCAAGGGTGCCGATAATGGCCACAAGGGTTTGTCCCGACGGACCCTGGAAAGGAGGCCCCGTGCAGTCGGATCACCATTCCCGCATCATCGGGATGGGGCTGCTCCTCGGGAAGTTCTCCTTCCAGGCCTTGGAGTCGGTGCGCACGTCCCTCGCCAAGGAACCCGAGGACCTGGACCTCCAGGCGGTGATCCAGGAACTGCTGCGGCGGCGTGAGTTGGACGAGGAGAGCCTGCAGAGGCTGGAAGGCCAGGTGGCCGACCTGGAACGGATGCTGGTGAGTCCATCCAAGCCCGAGCCGGATAACTCCACGTTGGAAGTGCTGAATCCGGCCACCGTGAACCTTCACACCGAAGCGCACAGGAACTGGCAGAAGACGGGCCTCCAGAACACCCCCCCCACGGGCATCTGGAAGACCCTGCCCCGGGGGCCGGCCCGGGACGAGGAAGGCCATGCCCTTCGCTCCGCCATCACCATTCCCAGCTGGAACCAGTACCAGACCCTGCAATTCATTGGGGAAGGCGGCATGGGCCGGATCTTCAAGGCCTTCGATCCCTCCCTCAACCGCTCCGTGGCCCTCAAGTTCCTCCGTCAGACAAACCGCGATTCCGTGGGGGACCTCATCCGGGAGGCCCGGAACCAGGCGCAGGTGGACCACCCCAACATCTGCAAGGTCTACGAGGTCAAGGAATGGCATGGCCAGATCTATGTGGCCATGCAGTTCATCAACGGAAGGACCCTGGACAAGGTCGCCCCCAGCATGTCCATGGACCAGAAGCTGGAACTCATGGAGACAGTGGCGGACGCCGTCCACGCCGCCCACCGCCATGGGCTCGTGCACCGTGACCTCAAGCCCGCCAACATCATGGTAGAGGTTTCCCTGGAGGGTGCCCTGACGCCCTTCATCCTGGATTTCGGCCTGGCCCAGGAGGTCGCCGACCTCGAGGAAAGCATGCAGGGCAGCATCGTGGGCACAGCCCACTACATGGCCCCCGAGCAGGCCCGGGGAGACATCGCCAGCATCGAGCGCCGCACGGATGTCTACGCCCTGGGCGTCACCCTGTACGAGCTCTTCACGGGGGCACCGCCCTTCCATGATGTCCCGGGCATGGGCTGCCTCCAGCACATCTGCGATGCGGACATCCCGCCGGTGCGGACCCTCAGGCCCGAGGTGCCCTTGGACCTCCAGACCATCATCATGAAGTGCCTGGAGAAGGAGATCCCTCGACGCTACGACAGCGCCCGGGCCCTGGCGGAGGACCTTCGCCGCCTGCGGGAAGGGGATCCCATCCACGCCCGGGCTGCCACCCTGGGCTATCGCATGGGCAAGTTCGCCCGCAAGAACCGGGTGCTGGTGAGCCTGGGGGCTGCGTCCATCGCCACCATCTTCCTGTTTGCCGGACTGGGCTGCCAGGCCAGGCTCACCGCCGCCAGCCAGGCCCGCTGGGCCCAGCATTTCGGGCAGGAGGCGGAGCGGATCGAAGCCTTGCTGCGGTACGCCCGCCTCCACCCTGTGCACGACCTGAGTCCAGAGCTCCAAGCGGTGCAGGATCGGATCCGCGCCATGGAGGCGGAAGTGGCCCGGGCCGGAGGCCGGGCCCTGGGTCCCGGCAGCTATGCCCTGGGTCGCGCCTACCTGGCCCTGGGGGATGCAGAGCGCGCCTCCACCTTCCTGGACCGGGCCTGGGATGCGGGCTATCGGGCCCAGGATGCCGCCTATGCCCGGGGGCGGGCCCTGGGTCAGCGGTATGCCGCAGCCCTGCGCAAGGCGAGGCTCATCGTGGACCCCCAGTTGCGGAATTTCCGCCTGAAGGAACTGGAGAACACCCTCAGAACGCCTGCCATGGAGCTCCTTCGCCAGGGCAGGGGCAGCCTCCTGGAACCCACGAGTTTCCAGGAAGGCCTCCTGGCCCTGTACGACGGACGCCATGCCGAAGCCCTGGCCATGGCCAGGGATGCTGCCCGCCGCGCGCCCTGGTTCTACGAAGCCCTGATCCTCGAGGCGGAAGTCCATCTGGAGCAGGCCCGCCGCGCGGTGAACCTGGAAGCGCAACTGGTGCACCTGCAGCAGGCAGGCCAGGTGTTGGGATCCGCAAGCCGTGTCGCACCCAGCGACGACAAGCTCTGGGACCTGCTTTCCCGTCGCTGGTGGGATGAAATCACCCTGCTGCGGAGTGCCGGAAGGGATTCACGCACCGCCTACGAGGCCCTGGTCCAGGCCTGCGAACCGTGGCGCCAGATCCTCCCCACGGATGCGGGTCCCGATGCGCGCCTGGCCTGGGGGACCCTGGAACGGGCCCGGGTGGCGGCCCCGAACCAACGGGCCAGCCTGGTGCAGCAGGCCGTGGATCAGGCCCAAAGGGTGTACCACCGGCATCCCCGGAACGAGGAGGCCCTGGCCGTCCTGGCCTCCAGCCTCGTCACCCAGGCTTATACAGAGCTGCAGGAGGGGCGGGACCCTCGCCCCATCCTGGACCGAGCCCTGGGCATGCTTCCCCGGGACGCCCTGGGGGGGGATTCCTCCGCGTACGCCCTCTTCCCCACCTTCGCCGAGGCCATGTGGGCCCGCATCGAATATGAGAAAAGCCGTGGCCTGGACCCCACCGCCACCGCCCAGGGGGCCGCTCAGAGCATCCGCTCGCTGGTGGAGCGCTTTCCGACGGTGCCCGATTTCGAAGGTTTCCTGGGGGGCATTCTGGTGGAACTGGCGGATCACCAGTCGAACCACGGAGAAGATCCCGCCAAGGTCACCCAGGAAGCCCGTCAGCATCTTGAACGCGCCATGACCCTCGCCCCCCATCGCTTCGAATTCCCCTACTCCCTGGGCAATGCCCACCTGGCCCTGGCCCAGTACCGGCTCATGATGGGCCAACCCCTGACCGCGGACCTGGACGCCGCAGAAACCGCCTACCAGAAGAGCCTGAACCTGAACCGCACCAACACGGGGCCGCGGTATGGGCTGGGGGAGGTGGGCTTGCTTCGAAGCCAGGCTCTGAGGAGGGCCGGACTCAACCCGATGGCGGCCCTGGCCAAGGCCGAGGAGGTCATGGCGGATCCCAAGGTTGAAGCGGAACAGAACTGGAGGACCGCACTTTTCAAGGCCCAGGCAAGCCTTCTGCGGGCCCAAGTCCACCCCAACCCCACGGAAGCCCTTGCGCTCCTTGCGAAGGCCGAGGGAAGTGTCAGCCAAGCCCTGGAAGGAAGCGGTCGGATGCCCATGGCCCTCTATGTCAAAGCCCAGATCCTGGTGGAATGGGCCGCCCGGAAACCCTCCTCAGCGGCCCTCCTCAAGGAACAGGCCTTGGCGGTGCTCCGGGAGGCCATGCGGCTGAACCCGAAATTCGAGCCGACGCGTCTCATGGCCGCGAGCCTTGAAGGGCGGCAGGAGACCAAGTCCACCCGGCGGCCCTGAGACGGGACTTCGGACCGAGGGGTGCAGCGACTTCCCCGGGGGCACTCCGTCACGTCACCGACCATGGCGCGGGATTCCATCCACAGCACCCCTTGTGCTCCAAACCTTCAACACTCCCTACCCTTCAACTTCGTGCTTTCGTGCACAGAATTGGAGTTCAACGCTTTGGCAAAATTCGTATTTATGTGGATTTAAACACGGAGACAACCCAGGGCACGGAGAAAGCCCGGGGACTTTTTGGAGGGTGCAAGGGGGTGCACAGCTCGGCAGACCCGTGAGGCCAGCGAAACCACGTGCCAGGTCCTACTCTCCCCCGGGATAGATCGGCATGCAGCGAGGCTTGACCAGGAAACCGGGAAGCTCGCTGGCGTCGGCGAGGGTTCGTGTGTTGCTCTGCAGAGGGGAGTTCCAAATTCTCAGGACCTCCGAAGGCGAGGTCGCCAGGCCCCGATTGGAGCTGTAGAAGGCCACGAAGAGGTTCTGGACAGCGTGGTCGTTCCACACGAGGATCCCGGACTTCTCATCCCTGAGGACCAGTTCAGACATGGACAGGGTGCGACCATCCAAGTAGCTCACCTCGATGGATGCGATGGAAGGCCTGCGGAACCATTTGAAGGGCCACCCTGGGGTGGGCACATCCAGGGGCGACACCAACCCCTTCGAGGTGAGGATCATCACGGGAGGCAGTTCCCCATTTCGACCCGGCCCCCACCACGCACGCACCACCGCCGGGACCGTCAGTCCCTGGATTGGGCGGGTGGCGGCGTAGGGAATGAGCATGTTGGCCACGGCCCAATCGCCCCATAAGATGGCGCCTCCCCCCGCATCCTGCAGATCCTGGGAGGCAAGGGCGTAGGAGCGTCCATCGGTGAGGGTGATGGTCAGGCTGGCGATTTCCGGACGGGAAACCTGCAGGAGGGGCGTGGTGGCCCGGGCGGGAGTGACCGAAAGCCCCATGAGAAGGGTCATAGACAGCAGGCAGCTGCGAAGGCGAGATAGATTCATTGCGAGCTCCTGGGGGGGAAGGAGGTTGATTGGACGAGCGGGTGAAGCCGGGGCAACCCACTGAACTTCCTTTCGGCATCACCCAGAATTTGAATAAATTTTTTCGGAATTTTTTTTTCAGAGCCGTACCAAGGCCGCAAGCAGGGATATGAGGAAGACGCTCACCACCACCACCGGTAGCCAGGCCACCCGGGTCTGGGCCCGCAGGGTGGGGAGGATCTCCGTTCGCACCAGTTCGATCATCCCTCCAGCGGTGCAGAGCAGGATGAAGGGCCGAAGTTCCAGGAAGCGCTCCGTGAGGATTGCCCCAAGCACCCCCGCCAGAGCTCCACCCAGTCCCGTCAGAATGGCCGCACCCACCCCCCGAAGGGGACTCCAGCCCCAGGTCACGGCGGCGGAGGCCACCGCCAGTCCCTGGGGAAAGGCATGGAGGAGGATGCCAAGCAGCACCGGCAGACTCGCCATGGGGGAGGCCGCCCCCAGACTCGTGCCCACCGCCAGCCCCTCGGGAAGGTTGTGGAGGGTCATGGCCAGCAGAAAGAACCCATGTCCATGGCGGGTCCCCACCCGATGGGACACGGCCGCCACAGCCCGGAGCCCCAGCCCTCCCAGCAGGAGGCCCCCCATGAGGGTGGCCACCAGCCCCACATCGCCCAGCCGTGGGGCAAGTTGCCTTCCGGCGGGCAGACCAAGACTCAGCACAGAGGCCCCCAGGAGCAAACCCGCCGCCCAGGCCAACACCCGATGGCGTCCCCGCTCATCCCAGCGGCGACGGATCAGGATCATGGCACCCCCCAGCCCCGTGGCCAAGGCCGCCACCAGGGATCCCGCCACGCCAAGCTGGATGGGTGTGACCTGATCGAACATGTCCCCTCCTTGAAACCTTGGATGCCGATGGTGCGCAGTTTAGGGATCAAGCCTTCAGCAGCCGACGAAGCTCCTCGCGCAGACTCTGGCTCACCCGGGCATGCTCCCGGAGCCACACCCCGTGCCCCTCGGGACCCACGGGGTTGGCCACCCCCAGCAGGGCCCCCAGCTCAACGCCGAAGGCCTCGCAGGCCGCCGCCACCCCAGCCAGTTCCAGGTGCTCCACCTGGGCCACCTCGGCCAAGGCCAGGGCACCGGCGGTGCTGGCCGTGATGGCCGGGGTGGCGGCCACCACGACCCCCGGGGGCCTCAGCACCAGGCCCAGGGTCCAACGGGCGCGCTGGAGTTCGGGACGAAAGGCCTCGCCGCGCCGCTCCTCCAAGGAAGTGTCCAGGACCTCGGCCACGGCCACCAGGCTTCCCACGCCCAGCCCTGGATCCAGGGCACCACAGGTGCCCAGGAAGAGCACCTGACGGGGACCATGCCGAAGGAGCAGGCGGGAGGTTTCCACGGCGGCCGCCAGGGCCCCCACCCCCACACAGGCCCCCAGCCAGCCCGGGGGTGGGTGGTCCTGGAATTCGCCAAGCTCGGGGGGGAAGGCGGCCAGCAGGAGGTCCATGGGGCGAGAAGACCACGACCGCGATCCAGGTTCAACGAAAAGCGCCGGGGCCCTGCCCCCAAAGCGATCGGGCGTCCATCACACGGCCTGTGGGGCCCAAATTGTTTCAGAAACTCCGCCTGGATCCATCGGTCAGTGAACGTCAAGGGTCGGGCAGTGACCGAAGGAATCGGGCCTGGAAGGCTAGGAAAAATATTGAAACCTACACTTAATGCAACTTTCAGCGTGCTTGATGCATGATGATCTCATCTGGCACCAGTGAAACAAGCCATGTCCCCCCCCACCCCCCCCCTCCTGTGGTCCTGTCGCCCTCCCACCCTCATCCCGGGAGGTGCGCTGTGAGCTGGCTCAAGGAGGCCCTGGGGCTGAGTTCCAAACCGCGCTTCTCAGGAAGCAGCGACAGCGGCAGCCATGTGGTCCCGGGTCGCTCCGCCAGGTTCGGCCCGGAGCGGGGTCCCATCGAAGTATCCCCCTCCGCGTCCACCCAGCCCATTCAGATCGCCGCGGCGGCCATTCGCGCCACCCCCGAACCCATGGCCCTGCGCCCCCAGGCCCCCATTCCCACCCACGCAGTGGGAACGATTCTCCTGGTGGACGGCGAACGACCTTGGCGGGATCGCATTGCCGAGTTTCTCCAATCGCGGGATTTCATGGTCACGGTCTGCAGCACCGTGGAAGAGGCCCTGAGCTACCACGGCCCCATCAGCTTCGCCTTCGTGGCCTTGGAGCTGCCCGATCGACCGGGGTGGCAGATCTGGAATCGCCTCTGCACCGACTCCCGGGAGCCTCAGGTCCTCTTCTGGGGCGCGGATGCCCAGGCCTGGGAGCGATTGTCCTTCCGTTTCAACCCGCGGGTCCACTTCATCGCCAAGCCCTTCAACAGCACCCAGTTGAGCCAGGCCATGATGGAGCTGGAGCGGCGCAGACGGTACTGACACTGGACCAGGTTCGGGGTATGGTGGGCCAGCTTCCGCCCTTCGAGGTGATCCGTGCGCACCCTTCAGCAGATCCTTGCCGCCAAACAGCGTCCCTTGGTGAAGGTGGGCCCCACCGAAACCGTCTTCCAGGCCCTGACCCTCATGGCCACCCACAACACCGGCGCCGTCCTGGTCCAGGACGAGGGCAAACTGGTGGGCATCCTCACGGAACGCGACGTGGTGCGCAAACTGGACCTTCAGGGGCGCTCCTCCCGGGATACCGAAGTCCGGGCCATCATGAGCTCCCACCTGGTGTGCACCTCCTGCGAACGCTCGGTGGACGACTGCATGGCCATCATGTCGGAGCGCCGCATCCGCCACTTGCCCGTGGTGGATGCCAACGAGGAGCTCCTGGGCCTGGTCTCCATCGGGGATCTGGTCATGGAGACCATCCGCGAGAAGGATTTCCTCATCGAGCAGCTGGAACTGTACATCAAGAGCTAGAACCTTCGGAGGTCAGGGTCCAGCGGTAGCCCTCCCCCCCGACGGTGGCGATGGGGTCATCCCCCTCCATGCCCAGTTTGCGACGGAGCCGGGCGATGTGGACATCCACGGTGCGGGCGGAAGGCCTTGCCTCGGCTTCCCAGGCCGCATCCAGGAGGTCCTCCCGGGAAAGGGTGACCCCCGAATGCCGAAAGAATACGGCCAGGAGGAGGAACTCCCGGGGCGTGAGGGGCAGGCACTCCCCCTGCTTGAAGGCCCGGAGCTTCAGATGGTCCAGCTGGAAGGGCCCCGAGCGGGAGGTGCTGGGGGGCTCGGAGGGACGGGTCCGGCGTAGGATGGCCCGCACCCGGGCCATGAGCTCCAGCACGGAGAAGGGCTTCACCATGTAGTCGTCGGCCCCCATGCTCAGGCCCCGCACCCGGTCCAGCTCCCTGCGCCGGCAGGTGAG
>CAZPUI010000121.1:0-10963 GCA_964589695.1 uncultured Solibacteraceae bacterium
GGGCTTGGGGCGGGGGGGCGCCCTGGGGTTGGGGGGGCTGGTTAAGGGCGTCGGAGATGTTGCGGTCTTCCTCGCCCATGGGGGGCTCGAAGACGGCGCCATTGGCGTCGAAGCAGCTGCTGTAGAGCTGGCAGTCCTCGAAACCCAGGAAGGCCGAGAGCTTGGCTTCCAGCTCCGCATGGATGTCCTGCTTGCCGCAGATGAAGCGGACGGAGGCCATGCCGAAGCCACGGGTGTCCATGACATCCTTGGCCGCCTGGATGAGGGCGGGGTGATTGGCCAGGCCCAGGTAGTTGTTGGCGCAGAGGCAGACCACCTTTCTGCCATTGGCGACCATCTGGGGTTGCTGGGGGGTGGTGATGGTGCGTTCGGTCTTGAAGAGGCCCTGGTCGCGGAGCTTCTGGGTCTCATCGGCAAGGAAGGACAGGAATTGGGGGTTCACGGGCAGCCTCTGCAGGAAAGGGGAGTCATCCAGGTGAACCACCATCTTACTGGAAGTGCCTCGCAGAATGAGGCATGACGGGCCTTTGGGGACCTTTCGAAGCTCCTTACAGCGGGGCGGCGTGCATTCGAGGCCATGGGCTGCCGGCTTCGCCTTCGTCAGCGAACCTCCACCCTAAGGGCGCTGAAGGCATGAATACGCCTTGCGGGTGGTGTGGGATGGCTGTGGTCCAGGGTCAGGTTCGGGCCAGATTCCTGTGGCATGCCATGTAAGGGGGAACTGCCTACTCGCTGCCCTCGCGGTTTTCTCCCTGTGCCCCCACGAGGTGGCAGGCGAAGCCTGCCCGCCTCGTCTGTGATGGACATCTCAACTTCGGGCCCGTGGGTCAGGTGCGTCGGAGGTCACAGCGCCCAGGCCCTATAAACGAGACAGCACCCTGGAGACCTCCATGACCCGAGCCTTCGCATCGGCCTACCGCGACCCCAAGCGGGCCCTTCCGGATCCCTTCCCCGTTGACAAACTGAAAAGGGTGGACCGGCCCACGACGCGTATCGAGGACCCTCTCGTGCCCCGGGTGGACGAAAGGGATGGCGGTTTCTACCGGGCGGGGCAGGGGGAGTTCGGCCCCGTCGTCCAGCGGGAGTACGGCCGCTTCATGGACAAGTACGCCCTCAGTGGGGCCCTGCTCCACATGAGCAAAATGCTCGGCCAGGAGGACATGGTGGACGGGACCGTTCGCGGAGACAGGGCGCCGGGATTGGAGGATCCCGAGGCCAACGCCCGGCACTTGAAGGAACTGGCCTATTTTCTCAGGGCCGATGCCGTGGGGATCTGCCGCCTACCGCCCTACGCCGTGTTCACCCACAGCCGCACGGACGGCCAACCCATCGAGCTCACCCATACCCACGCCCTGGCCATCCTGGTGGACCAGGACTGGAAGACCTCCGCGGCCTTCGACGGCCGGGATTGGATCTCCAACTCCATGAGCTTCCTGGCCTACTCCACCTCCGGCTTCATCGCCTGTGTCATGGCCGAGTACCTGCGCCGCCTGGGGATCCCAGCCCGTGCCCACCACGCCAAGAACTACCAGGTGTTGGTCCCCCCCATCCTGCTGTGGGCGGGCCTCGGCGAGATGAGCCGCATGGGGGATGTGGTCCTCAATCCCTTCCTGGGGCCCCGCTTCAAGGCCGCCATCGTCACCTTCGAACTGCCGGTGGCCGTGGACAAACCCATCGACTTTGGGCTCCAGGACTTCTGCAGCAAGTGCAAGAAATGCGCCCGGGAATGCCCCAGCGGGGCCATCAGCGACGGTGAGAAGGTCTTCTCCAACGGCTACGAAAAGTGGCAGGTGGATGTGGAGAAGTGCACGGCCTTTCGCTGTGGCAACCAGTACGGCAGTGGCTGCGGCACCTGCATCAAGGTCTGCCCCTGGAACAAGCCGGACACCCGCTTTCACCAACTCATCAACTGGACCATGCGGAACGTCCCCTTCACCCGGAACTTCGCCGTCTGGGCCGATGACCTGTTGGGCTATGGGAAGCCCGACCCGTCGGCCAAGTGGTGGAACGATGTGGAGGATGTGGATGGGCGCCTGGTGGCGGGGAAGACGCTGAAGCGGTGACGGCTCAACCCTTGTACGGTTCCCAACCCCGACACAGGTGGCGCAGGTAGGCCATGGCCGGGGGGGACAGCCGGGGGGCCTTCCCCTCCCTGGCGGCGGCCTCATCGTAGCGCTGGAAGAAGGTGGCAGGATTGAGCTGGGACTGGATCAGGACCGACTTTCCAAGCTGGGCTTCGATGAGGGAGGCCATGAAGAAGCCCGTGGGATGACCGCTCCGGGGCACCTGCTTGCGCATCTCCTCACCGAGGCCTTCCCGTTGGCTGGGATTCTGGGCCATGCGCAGCAACAGGTCGTCCAGTGTGCGAAATACCTCGCCGGTGCGGGCCAGATCCGCCATGTAGGCTGCCCCCTGGAAGGCTTTCTCGAAGCGGGTCCTTGCCTCCGGGGTGGCCAGGGCAGGGGCCACGTTCACGCGGTCCGCCACCCCTTCGATCATGATCTGGTGGAGCACCCACGCGGCGGTATCGTCCGAGCCCATCCGGGCTTCGGCCCACTGGGCCCGCCAGGCATGCTGGAGTTCGTGGGCCAGGACCCGCGTGCGGTCTTCACCCAGGTCCTGGTAGAAGAGGGCATCCATGACGATGGGGCCGTAGCCGCGGGCATCAGGCTCGAAGAGGATGAAGGCCACGGTGACGGGCCCCTGTGGGGCGTCCGGGGGCAGGTAGGCCAGGGCCTGGGAGGCCAAGGCCGTGCCCAGGCTCTCCTTCCGGAGCTCCGTCGCCAGGGCTCGGAGATCCTCGCGGGCCTTGGCGGCCCTCAGGAAGTGGGGCATGAGGCGAGCCAGGAGCCTCGCCTGCCCATCCTTGGGTGATGCCACCAGGGCTTCCCGTTCCTTCGCCCGGGCGGGTGAGCAGGCCAGGCGGAAACAGGCCATGAAGACCTCCTTCGGTCGCTCCCGCCGAACCATGACCTCGTACCCCGGGGTTTCGAAGAGGGCATTCCACTGGGCCTCTGAGGGCTCCCGGTCCTGGGCCAGCAGATCCATGAGGTCGATCGCCCGCTCCAGTCCGCGCACATCGATGCGCAGGGACGTCGCCGTGGGGGGCTGGGCCACCAGGACCAGGGAGGTTGGGAGAAGGATGAGGGGAAGGCGCATCGGGGCTCCGGGGACAGCCTCGATACGGGTGCAACCGGCGCGGGGTTATGGGGTGACCCGGGGATGTGCAATCCGGCAAGCCCCCCGGGAATGCGCTGGTACCGAGGGGCGCATGGTGCCATAAATTCCTTTCGCCCCCAGACCCGAGTTGCGGTGCCCTGGCAACCTGTGGTTTTTCAAGCATTGGCACATGATGATCCACGGTGGAAAGGGTGGGTCTGTCCTCCGAGCCTCCCCTGTATTCGGACTGGTGCTGAAGGGCATCTGGCCTCAAGATAAGCCCTTCCCATGAAAGGCACCCTGATGAATCGCACCTTCCTTTGCGCGGCCTTGTCCTGCATGGCCCTTGCCCTAGCAGCCCAGACGAAAACAGCCCCCGCGGCCGTGGCCCCCAAGGCCCCCACGGCCCCAGCACCCTCCCCGGAGGTCAAGCCGCTCAAGGTGGGCGATGCCGCCCCCGCCTTCAAGGTGTCCCGTTGGGTGAAGGGCACGCCCGTGACCCGCCTGGAGAAGGGGCAGGTCTATGTCGTGGAGTTCTGGGCCACCTGGTGCGGCCCCTGTCGCGAAACCATTCCCCACCTCACAGAACTGGCCAAGGCTCATGCCGGAAAGGCCACCTTCATTGGGGTGGACGTGTGGGAGCGCGGTGCGGACGAGGCGGCCATCGACAAAAAGGTGGATGAGTTTGTCAAGGAGATGGGCGACAAGATGGGCTACGCCGTCTGCCGCGATGGGGTGGACAAACATATGGCGAACAATTGGATGAAGGCTGCCAACCAGAACGGCATTCCCGCGGCCTTCATCGTGGACAAGGAGGGGCGAATCGCCCATGTGGGACACCCCATGGATGAGACGTTCGAAGCGGCCCTGAAGCAGGTGGTGGCAGGTACCCATGACATAAAGGCTGCCGTGGCGGCTGCGGAGAAGGCAGCCGCCGAAGCCAAGGCCCAGGAAGAAAAGGCCAAGGCCCGCCAGGCCGCCTGGAAAGAGGTGAGCCCCGAGCTCACCGCCGCCACCCAAGCCAAGGATTGGACCAAGGTGCTCACGCTGGCGGATGCCGCCGAAGCCAAGTACCCCGACCTCAAGGCGAACCTCAAGCGGTCGCGTTTCCTGGCCCTGGCCGCCACGGCCCCGGACAAGGCCCAGGCCCTGCTGGAAGCCGATCTGGTCAAGAAGGACATGCCCAGCTACATGAGCACCGCCACCCTCCTGCTGAGGGAGAAGGGGCTCGACAAGCGCTGGTCGGTCCTGGCCCTCGAGTGCATCGACAAGGCCCTGGCCCTTGAACCCAAGCTGGAGCCCCAGGTGGCCTCCCTGCGGTTCACGGGTCTGCTCCAAACGGACCTGTCCAAGGCCAAGGCCGCCTTCGAAGCCGCCACCGCCAAGGGGAAGGCTGCCGAGCTGGCCCCTTCCCTCATGGACGTCGAGGGCCTGGAAAAGCCCCTGGTGGAATCCGCGGTGAAAGTGCTGGAGGAGGCCCAGAAGGATCCCAAGGCTTCGCCCTTCCAGAAACAGGCCCTGGCCCGAGGGTATTTTCTCCTTGGTCAGGGGGCGAAGGCCGTCACCACCCTGGAGGCCTTCATCACCTGGGCCAAGGGGGCTGGCGCTCCCCCAGCCATGCTGGCGGACTTTGACGCGACCCTGAAGAAGTACCAGGCCGCGGCCAAGTAGGGCGCCCTCCAAGGCGTACCAACGAACACCGAACCCGCCAATGGCCTCCCGAGGTCCTCCACCGCCTGGGCGGAGGCCTGGGCTTTCGCGGCCGTACGCTCCGCACCTGGGATTCTGTAAACACTGAAACACCGCTGTCACGCGCAGGTAACGGCCCTTTTACGCCGTCGCCACGGCATCCGCATACCCGCAACCTGCAATGGAGGCTGGGGATGTGCAACATGATTCTGGCACCCGACATTGAAACCACACCGTTGCGGGCACTGCCTGAGGGTTGGCTGATCCGGCCAAGGACCCAGGAGGATATTCCCGCCGTGGTGGAGCTGATGCGCAGGGTCTACCGGGCTCCCCATACCCCGGAGGCCGTGTGGCCCGCCGAGACGCTCCAGGAACACGGTCGGCACTTCCCCCAGGGCCAGCTGTCCATGTTCGACGATCAAGGCAACTTGGTGGCCGATTCCACGGCCATGCGCGTGGATTCGACCCGGGCCTTGGGCCCTCACCGCTGGACGGAGATCACCCAGCGGGGCACCTTGGCCTCCCACGACCCCGAAGGTGAGGTTTTCTATGGCGTGGATCTGGCCGTGGAGCCCCGCTGTCAGGGCATGGGCCTGGGGCGGCTTCTTTACGACCGGCGTATCGAACTCGCCCGCCTGATAGGGTGCACGGCCTTTGTGGCAGGAGCCCGGATGCCGGGCTACCACCTGGCGGCCCAACACCTCAGCCCTGGTGAATATCTCTCCCTGGTTCGACGCCGTTTGTTTTATGACCCGACCCTCTCCAAGCAGCTCCGCATCGGGTTCAAGGCGATCCGCCTGCTTCCGGACTACATCACCGATCCCGAAAGCTGCAACCACGCTGCGCTCATCATGATGGCCCTTTGATGCGATTCTCCGCCCCCCGACCGGTGACCACCCGCCCTGTGCGGGTTTGCGCCGTGCAGTACGGCCTGCGCACCATCAGCACCTTCCAGGAGTTTGCAGACCACGTGGAGTCGTTTGTGGACGTGGGAGACGATTATGATGCGGATCTCATCATATTCCCAGAATTGCTTGGGGTACAGCTCATGGGGCTCGTGGGAGGGGATGGTGAACCGGCTGCCACCATGAGGGCCCTGGCCCTTGACCATGCCCAGGCCTACGAGGATCTGTTTGACCGGCTTGCGAAGAGCTACGAACGCATCATTGTTGGGGGCACCATGCCCCGAATTGTGGATGGTCAGTTGCAGAATGTGGCCTCCGTGTTTTTCCCCCACGACAAGCCTCTGCACCAGGCCAAGCTCCACCTCACGCCTGCGGAGCGGGACAATTGGCAATTCTCCCCAGGCCGGGATCTCCTGGTGGTGGATACGAACTTTGGGAAATTCGCCGTGGTCATCTGCTACGACATCCAGTTCCCGGAACTGGTGAAGGTTCTCTGCAACCACCACGGCGTGGAGCTGGTGGTGGTTCCGTTCATGACCGATGATCGGCGCGGAACCTGCCGGGTTCGGACCTGTGCCCGGGCCCGGGCCATCGAGAACCAGATCTACACAGTCACTGCGGGCATGGTGGGCAGCCTGCCCCTCATGACCTACCTCACAAGCCAGTTCGCCGAGAGCGGTATCTATACGCCTGCGGACTTTGCCTTCCCCATGGATGGCATTGCCACCGAGGCCGCCACCAATGTGGAGCAGGTGATTGTGGCCGATCTGGACCTCGCCACCCTGGACCGCGCACGCCGGTTTGGCAGTGTACAGACCCATGTGGACAGCAAGAACGACACCCTGCACACCCATTTCGAAGGCAATGTGGTCACGCAGCGGCGCCATGTGAAATTTTCATAGAAATGGCCTGGGAAAGTTTGGATTTTCTGCAAGAAAAGATTGCAAAAACTGCATCTCCTCCCTCAGAATCGCGACTCCAGGCCCTATGCCAAGGAGGCTGCGATGCCCTCTCCCAAGAAACGTCCCCTCAAGGAGGAGCTTCCCCCTCCTCCCGCCGTCGAGCCCGTGGAAGCTGTTGAACCTGCGGATGTCACCCCGACGGCGGATTCCACCGCTGCAACGCCCAGCGTGAAGGTTCCTTCCAAGCTCCATGTGGAACTCGCCCGGGCCACCTGGTCTCGGTTGAAGGCCTACATCGAGGCCTACAACGCCTCCGAGACCCGGACTACACCGAAGATCAAACCCGCCAACGTTGTCAATTTGGCCCTTGCGGAGTATCTGAAAGGGAGGGCGTGATGGGTAAGCACGGGACCACAGAACCCAAGAAGCAGGGGCCCAAGCGGCTGGTGGTGGAACTTGCACCTGGCATTCGGAGCCAACTGAAAAACTTTATCGAGAACCACAATGCCGACCCTGCCCGGGTGACCTCACCCCTCAACCTGACGGACGTCACCCACGAGGCCCTGGACGCCTTTCTCAGTCGCGTGAGGCCGGAGTCCTGACCCTTTGAAGTCACCCCACCCAAAGGTCGGCGAAGTCGCTCCTTGTGACCTGGGAGCGAGAGCCTATCTGCTAGGCCAGGCCAGGATTCTCCAGAAATTGGCCCCCAAGGTGATGAAGGGTCGTCACCCGGAGGCTCTGCACCAATTCCGCGTGGCGGTGCGCCGGACTCGGGCCGTGCTGCGGGGATTGGGCCGGGGATTGCCCCTGGGGGAGCAGGCCTCCACCTCCGAACTTGAGCGCCTTGGAGCCTTGACAACCCTACCGCGGGATCTGGATGTCCACCGTTTGGATCTGGAGGCGCGAATGCCCCTCCTGCCCTTTGAATTGCAGACGGCTTTGGCCCCCTTTGTGGAATGGCTGTCTGCTGAGCGTGCCAGGGCTCAGAGGGACCTTGTGGAAGCCCTAGGATCTCAGCAGATGCAGGACTTTCTCCAGGGTTGGACCACGACCCTGGAGGAGGCATTCGCCCCCCTTCAGGCTCAGGACATGGCGCGGAAGCACCGAAAGGCCCTGGTGGCCTGCTGGAAACGAATGGTGCACCTTCATGCTGGCAGCCATACCGGGGAGGAGGCTTTGCACGATCTGCGCAAGACTGGGAAGCGCTTCCGATACCTGCTGGAGGTCCCAGAGGAGTCCCCCCACCGGGTCGCCACGCAGGTGTGCCTGGAGGCCCTCCGGCACCTACAAACCAGCCTCGGGATTCACCAGGACCGCACCGTTCAAGCGGCTCGGCTCTCATCGTGGCGGAAGGCCCATGTCTCACCGCAGGACGCATGGGTCCGCGGATTCCTGATCACCCTCAGGATGGAACGGGAAATGGCCCGTCGAGAGGGGCTTACGGCCTTCCAGGAATTCCGTCGTATCCTTCAGGATTCCAAGCTCCTCTGTCCGAGGCTCTGACCGTCGAAAACCGCCCCTCCCAAGGGCGACCGCGCCATGACCCTTGATCCCACGCTTGCTCGGGGAGGTTCTCCATGCCACTGCTTGCGGTCTACAACCTCAAGGGAGGCGTTGGGAAGACCGCCACAACGGTCAACCTCGCCCACCTCGCGGCCCAGGAAGGGGCCCGAACCCTGGTCTGGGACCTGGATCCCCAGGGTGCAGCGACCTACTATTTCCGGGCTCGGGCCCACCTCAAAGGCGGTCCCCGAAAGCTGCTCAAGCACCCCGATGCCTGGACCGAGCGCATTCAAGCCACGGAGCACGACCGGCTGGACATCCTGCCGTCGGATTTTGCCCTTCGAAACATGGATCTCCTTCTGGAGGCACATTCAAGTTCCATGCGTCGACTGGTGAAGGCGGCAGAGGGTTTGGCGGACAGTTACGACCACGTGTTCCTGGACTGCCCCCCCAGCGTTTCCCTGCTTTCCGAGGCGGTCCTCTCCTGCGCGGATGGGGTCCTGGTGCCCATCATCCCCACCACCCTATCCCTCCGGACCCTGGAGCAGATTGATGCCCTGCTCCTCACCCTTGACTATCCGGAAAAGCTCGTGCTGCCCTTCTTTTCCATGGTGGACCGGAGGAAGAGCATGCACCTCTCCATCCTTGAAGCCCTTCCGGATCGGGTGAAGCGGTTGCTGAAGACGCATGTGCCCTATGCCAGCGATGTGGAGCGCATGGGACTGGAGCAGCGGCCGGTGACGGATTTTGCGCCCCGAAGCGCCTCGTCCAAGGCCTACCGTTCCCTTTGGGAAGAGGTCAAGGAACACCTGAGGCGTGAGCTGATAACAACCTGACCGCTTCAGAACCCTTGGGAGCCGGGCAAAAACAAACGGTGCTGTTCCTATGGCCACCACGGGCCCCCGCGGGTTGCCATCCCCCGGGGTCACCCTGGTCCCAGCCCCTTCCCCAGCAGGTTCGCTGGAACCAGGTGAAGCCGAGGGCCGCCAGGGCGATGGTGATGAGGTGCAGGCGGGCGGGGAGACCAGGGAGCGTTCCTTCCACGCTGCAAGGCCGAGGGGCATCAAGGCCAGGGCCAGGAGGGCCACCAGAACCGATAGGATCCGCACCAGGCCATGAGGTCATAAATACCATTCGCACTTGACCCGTTGTTCGCCATGCTGCACCTTGGAAACCATCTGAGTCTGGATCCCTGATGCCCCTTTCCCACCTCATGCGGCTGAACAACCGCAATAACAACGGCTCTCGCGCGAATCGCGCGTGGGCCGGTGAGGGACTGGGCTAGCACCAACCTGAACCTGCTTCACCCCCGATTCGCACCGGCGAATCGGGGGTTTTTTCGTTTTACCCCCCTCCCAAAGGAGAACGCCATGACCCACGCCACCACCAACCCCTACACCCAGGTCGGGCAGCGCCTGAATGCCTACCAGCAGACCCTGGTCCAGCGGGGCACCACCCTCAAGGGCGATATTGAAGACCGTTACCTGACCAAGTGGAGGTCTGAATCTCTCTTCCACGTGGCCCGCATCCGCACGGCCCTGGTGAGCGGCATGCAGGACTTCCTTATCCGGGAGGGCCTGCTGAACCTGGAACGGGTCTCCATGAGCCTGGTGACGGACCCCTTGGCCCACGGGGTGGAACGCCTTGCGGCCATTCCCTACCGGCAGAGTCCCTACGTGGCCACCCACAGCATGATCTACAGCAAGTTCATGGCCTGCCAGAACCCCTTCCTGAAGGGCATCTTCGTGGACAGTCCCAACATCCGCCTGGAACTCCCCGATCCAGGGGGAGCCCAGCGCGGGCGTTACCTGGTGGACTTCAGTCAGCTGGACGTGGAGTGTCGAAGGTCCAGCTCCGTGGACCTGGAAACCTACCTGCACTGTCCCGATGAGGTGAGCCTGCTGCTGCGCAAGGACCTGGACCAGGCCCTCTCCCGCTTCGAAGGGATGGCCCGGGCGGGCCTGGGCCGGGTGACGGAGCTGTGCGGTGAGAGCCTGGAGGCCCTGGGGGTGACCCTGGACCTGCCCCGGAAGCCCTTCCCGGTCTTCCATCTGGACGATGCCCTGGCCAGGTTCCCCAAGGAGGAGGTGGAAGCCCGTCTGGGCGAAGAAACCGACAGTCCCTGCTTCTGGGTGGTGGGGCTCATGCGGGAGAACTACGATCTGATCTACCCCTACCTGCGCCCCGATGGCACCCGGCGGCCCATCGATAGCTTCAGCAGCCGCGAAGTCTTCAACTACGACCTCTGTGTGAAGGGCACCCGGAAGGATGGCCTGCCGGCCCCGGCCAAGGAGGTGCTCAGTGGCGGCCTGCGGGAATGGCTGCCGGAGGGCCGCGCTCAATCGGCCCTTTTCCAGGAAATTCGCGGGGCGGAAAACCAGTTTGTCCGGTTAGAAATTGGCCCTCGAAAGTAGACAGCCAGGAAAAGAATGGCAAAGAAGGAAATTGATATAAACGAGCAGAAAGCAGAAACAGATCGTATTCAGCGCTGGCGTTGGATGCTCGAACAAAATGTTCCCATCATTGGCGGATGGATGCATCGCCGCATCACCTCTGCGCTGATTGATTCGGCTGTTTCCGGAAACTGGCTTGCCGCGCAGTCACTGGCGCTGGTCTTCGCTTTACACGAAGAAGAAGATGTTCGCCGGATGGCCGGGCAAACACTGCGCAAGATCAATTACGTCACCGGAATTGATACGGTTTGGGGGGTGTGGGCTGAAACCCGCCATCCTGAGCTGCTGGATATTGTTCTCGAATACAACCGCCCGGCTACCAACCCTTCATCGGTGCGGCTGCTCAGCCTGC
>CAZPUI010000122.1:0-10911 GCA_964589695.1 uncultured Solibacteraceae bacterium
GGTTCAGGTTTGGAGTCTCGCAGCGCCCGCGAAGCCCCGCCAATGCTGAGGCTGGGGCGATTCACTGAATAACCCCTCCTGGTGCTCCTCCGAGAGGGGTGGCTGCCCGGGGACCTTCCAACGAGAAATATGCCCCTTTCTGGCCCACAGGGAGGCGTCTAGGCGGGCGGCGACAATTACTGGTGTGCATCGCACTTTTCTGATTGACGCCGCCCAGCCTCTGTTCGAGAGAATTCAAGGGTGGTGGACTAGATTGCTCAAGTTCAATAAAAACACCAGAAATCAAGGAGACGCTGCGCCTTTCCGCCCGGACATGGCACTCGCGGGGCGCTTTCTTGTCCGCTAATCTGTTCATGTGGTCCCGCCGAAAAAAAATGCCTGTTCAGGCGAACACGCGCCGTAAGTGATAAGACGGACAAGGTGGCCGCGCATCGACGCATTCGGCGGCGTGTGGTCCAGGTCCTCCAGGTGGAGCCGGCGGCTGAGGTTTTGCCTCACGACCGGGAGTTGGGCGACCCCTGGCAGATGGACAAGGACGGGAAGAATCGGTTCGATCCGGGCGAGTTTCCGAAATCCATGCGGATGTGATTGATCGCCCCGCCGGGCAAGGCCTCGCTGGAGTTGCGGCCGAGTGCGGCCAATTCCCGGAGGAAGGGCGTTGGATGGGTACGCCGATGACTCTAATCTCGAGAGCGACAGGCCATCCCTCGCAAGGAAACTCGCCAGCCCAGGAAGAGGAAGCTCCCGCCAAGCTCCCCCTGGTCGACCTCCTATTGGCAGATCATTCGGTACCTCGATGTCAGAGGATTTGGGACAGATTTTGAGGTCACAATCTGTGACCTCAAACTCTGAGGGTGTGCGCCCTCCCTTTCGCGATGCACTCCATCCCCGGTGCGATCATCGAGTAGATCTATCCCTTGGTGTGCCTCCCCTGCGCCAGCACCAGCTCCGGAAGCATCGGCGTGCCCTTTTGCTTTTGCTTCTCCCAGGCCTGAACGGCTTCGCTTTCGGCTGCCACCCGCACATTAGAAACGCCGGCTTTGCCAGGTTCCGGTCCCTCCTTCAGTGGCTGATGATGATGAGGGCTTGGCCGGGTGAGGATTCGGCTTTGCGGAATCCAGGCCTGTGGAAAGGCGCAAAGCAGATTTCCACCCGAAGGGCAGGGGGTGTGGACCCGGAGGGCGGCCGCTGGCGGGCGTTTCCTGTGGGAAGGATGTGGGATGAGGGGCAGGGGTCCCCGCATTCCACGGGCTTTCCATGGGAAATCCATCGCCTCCTGCAGGCCGGCACCCGGACGAGCCGGTCCCGCTCCTGTCTTGAAGGGGGGTACCCCAACATTCGGACCACCTGGGGTAAATTGACCAATTCAGCCAGGATTACGAATCCTCACAACCGAGTCCCGAGCCGACGAACCGCTTCAGCAACATTCATTCCGGGGTTCAGGCCTGTTGATGGGACCTGAGCCATTCCTTTAGGGCGCGGTCGATGCGGGTCTGCCAGCCATTGCCGGAGGGGCGGAAGGATGGGTTGTAGTCCCAGGTCTAAGGTCACAATCTGTGACCTTAGACCTGAGCCCTCCCGCACCCTCGGCACTGCCCGTTGGATATATCGAAGGCCTCGGTTCCCTCGGAAAGGTCACAAATAGTGACCTTATCGTCGCACCCCATAACGCTCATCGAGAATTTTCGAGGCCTTGCGGCTCTGCTGCCCCAGCCGCTTGTAGAGCTTCCGGGCATCCTCGAGGGTGGCCCCAGCTGGCAGAAAGGGGAGCAACGCGCGAAGCGCGAGCTCCTGTTTGGCCATGAGGCAGAACTGCCTGAGCCCTTCTTCGGGGCCAGGCGGTGGTTGCCGACGCCTCACGGGAGAAGGCCGACCTGGCGGCCCATCTGTTGGAGAACAGCCCTCCGGGTTTCCTTCGGATCAATGGTGATGCCTTCGATGGCCGAGGTGGCCATTACCTCCTGAGTCAGGATCTCGATCTTGGCTTCAAGCAGGGCCTTCGCTCGTGCTTCCGGACTGAGGAACTTCGCCATCTCTTCGATCGACGGGAGCTCGGGTGTTTTCCCGGGAGGTTTTGTCATTGTGATACCTCGATGTCAGAGGTTTGGGGAGGAGGCCCTAGGGTTCCTTAGAGTTCCTTGGCCGCCTCAGCCCTTCTCTCGGCGATCAGTTCATCAGCCATGGATGGCCCGCGCCTCCATGCCGGGCCTTCTTTGGCGCACCGAACCGCTTCCTTGAGGGTGCCGAACATGCCCCAGCCCGTGGACCGATCCCAGGCGCCACCATCGAGGCAACGGGTTTCGTAACGAGTTCCGCTGGGCCAGGCCTTCAGCCATCCATCCCGCCCGCCGTCTTCCCAACGTTTCCGAGCTTCCTCAGTGCCGGTTGCATAGAGCGCATCGAGCTTTTCAAGCGTTTCGGTGCGAATGAAGGGTATGTTCCACCATTTGGAATGTGAGGCTGGTCGCCCCTCGTTTGGGGTGTCGTCAAAGTTCTTCGGAAGAATGGGATTGATCGGAATGCCGTCGATGATCTTCTCAGCCTTCATTTGGCGCTCCTGGAGATATTGGATTTTCGCAGATCCTGGCCGAGTCATTCCTCGAAACCGAGGGGTGGCCAACCCCATCATCGGGTTGTCCCTGGAAGAGGCCATCAGCCAGCTAAAGCGAAAAGAACCCTTCCAGGCGAAGGCCACCCCGGGGGAGACCAGGGACGATGCCACGCCGAGCAAGCGCCAGCAGGTCGAGGCTGAAATCCGGCACCTGATCAGCCAGGGCCCTTCCGCCGATGAGATCAAGGACCACCTCGCCCGAACCTACGGGTTTGACCTGAAGGTGGCCAGCCGCCTCTAAGATGGGTTCTTGATGTGGAACGAGACTTCCCAGGAGATCCAGGCCATCGTTCGTCACTGTGCCGAGCAGCTCGAGGGTTACTACAAGGGGGTCGAGTTCTTCGAGGCAGTCGCAGAGGACAGCGGCCAGAGCCTGGACACGGTTCGCAAAGTGCTCAGGGATTCCCCTGAGGAGGGCAGGGGGCCTAGCCGGAGTGGTGCACACTAAAGCCGTTGAGCGACGGCAGACCTTGAGCACATACCTTGCGACCCAAATCATTGAATGGCGCTGCGAAATCGCCATTGGCGGGGGCTATCTCCAGGGGTTCTACCGGGACATGGATCGAAAGCAATGGGATAGAGCCGAACGAATCAGCCGGTGTGCCCGTGAGGTTCTCATCCGGAATCATCCGACAACAGCAACGGCCATTGCTCAAGGGGTGCTGGACCTTCAAGCCAAAGGAACGATGGATGATTGCGGCGCAGAGCAAGAAGCCTGGCTCCGCGCCATTCAGGCCCTGATGTGCCTGGTCAGTTTCTTCGGGATGGCGGGGACAGATGGACGGACGGTAAAAGGCCTCCAGGGATGGCGAGCCGAGGCGTCCAAGAGCCTCGGAACCGCCCTGATTGCTGCCAAGACGGCGTTCCCCAGGGAGGACCTGGAGAGATTGGTCGAGGAGTCGCTGGTGCGAGCTCTTGATTCAACGGAGCACGCCCTTGAGGAAGACCTGCGGGAATCCGGGGCCGCGGCCGAACTGGAGCCGCAGGTTCTCGCCCAAGCCGCGAGAAGGAGCTGCGAAGAAGCCTTGAGGGGAGTCGTTCGAGATTTCCTGTTATTGAAACCCTGAGTCTCGGCAAGCGGACCCCGGATGGCCGCAATGTGGTTGTTCGCCTTGGACCCCACCTTCAGTGGCCGCTGCTGCTGGCCTGGCCGGGTGAGGATTCGGCTTTGCGGAATCCAGGCCTGTGGGAAGGCGCTAAACGGCATTCCACCCGAAGGGCAGGGGGTATGGACCCGGGAGGGTGGGGTGGCCGCCGGCGGCCGTTTCCTGTGGGAAGGGGGTGTTTGTCGAGCCGTCGTTCGGACACCTGAATCGCTTATCCAGGGGGAGACTTGATATCGCATAGTGCGATATCAAGTCTCCCCCCTGGCAAAGCAATCCTTTAATTCGTGGGATTGATGGTTTCAAGATCCAGCAAAACATGGGCGATTGCGCAAAGTCGATGCATGAAATGGCTGTTTTTTACCATTGAGCACAAACTAAAGGTCATTAGGGAAGAGGGGCCCCTTTGAGGGCCAGCGACGGAAAGCCCCCGGCTTTGCCGGGGGTTGGATACGTTACTGAAACAATTAATAGCTTTGCCACCTTTGAACTCCGGTCTTGAGGTTGGAAACTTGAGGTGCCAATTTGGCACCTCAAGACAAAGGCCACCTTTTCCTCAAAGCCTGAAACCTGCCCAAGGTGACGATGAGGCGATTACGTTGGTTAATCGCTCCATTTAAATAATAATAATCAATGAATTGGTGGAGCGATTAAAGGGTAGAATCGCTCCATGGAAGGGAATTGGTATGGTTCGAATGACAGAAGGGCAGACTTACATCTGGGAGCTGATGGATTGGCCCAGGTTTACCTGGGATGTCGGTCGGTTGTCTGAAGCACTGGCCTCTGCCAGGCGATCCCAAGGCGAGCTCTTGGGAATGGTGAAAGCGATAGACCAGGTGGCCTCCAATGAGGCTGCCGTAGCCGCCATGGTCCAAGAGGTTGTGAGCAACAGTGCCATCGAGGGTGTGGCCCTCAACATGGAATCCGTCCGCGCCTCAATGCTGCTTCGGCTTGGGGTCGAGACAGGCCTGGCCCAGGCAGCAGGGGTTCAGCGCGTGGATCCCATTGTCGGTGTCCTGACGGAGGCGACGCAGGGGTACCGTGACCCCCTAACCGCTGAACGTATCTTTGAATGGCATCGAGCCATTTTTCCGAAGGGAATCCAGGAAGGCATTCGCGTGTTCCCGGCAGGGACCCTGCGCGGGGAGGGGCCAATGGTGGTCGCCAGTTCAGGGCGGCACATTGGGTTGCCACCGACGATCCATTTCGAGGCACCTGGCCGGGAAGTGCTGGAAGGAGAGGTGGAGGCCTTACTCGCTTGGTTCAACGCTCCGCCCGCGGGCCTCGATGGCTTGCTCCGAGCTGCACTTGCCCACCTGTGGTTCATTACCGTCCATCCGTTAGCTGATGGAAACGGCCGAATCGCCCGGACCATCACCGATCTGGCTCTATCCCAGGATGAGCAGTTACCCCGCAGGTACTACTCCTTGTCCGTTCAGATCATGCGAAACAAGCAAAGCTATTACGATGCCTTGGAGAACGCCCAACAAGGCGGCCTAGACATCACAGACTGGCTGGAGTGGTTCCTTTCTCAGGTACTGCAGGCAACCCAGGATGGTATTCGGGAAGTGGCCATGGTGATGGCGAGGAGCCGATTCTGGGCCATGGCTCGGAAATACAGCCTCAACCCCCGGCAGGAGATGGTCCTGAAGGCCATCCTCTCGCCGATGAGCCGGGAAGACGCTGTAAGCAACGCCTACTACTGCAAACTCGCCGACACCAACCGAACGACCGCGTCGCGGGACCTAGCCGAGTTGGTGGGCATGGACCTTCTGTGTCCCTATGGGGCCGGTCGAAGCACCTCCTACCGGGTTGATCTTGGTCGATTTACACCAGACTGGCTTCAGCCACCCCCGCCGTTCTGACAACCGCCACCTTCACGATCAACGTGAATCTGCCGATCCGGTGCGAAATCCGGGGAACTGACGCTGTTGTGGCTTCCGGCTACCGAATCTGCTTTGACGATTTCGTGATCAACGGTTACTGAGGACCCTCAGCGGCGCGAAGATGAACCCGAGCGATGAAGCAGGGCCTCAACCCTTCGAGGCTCTGCTTATTTGGAAGGGGCACTGTTCTCCACCTTGGATTACCTGAAGGCTGGAGCCTAACCCACATTGAGGACGTTCGCCGACACGACAATCCCCCGCCGACGGAAAGGTTCGGGGGTCTCCTGAAATAGGAGGTCGTTCAGGTGCTTGTTGTGGCTGGGGAAGTGAAGGTGGTCGAGGAACCGGGCGAGGTCTTCTGTCCAGGTCGGAACCAGTAGGCCGTGCTTCAAAGCCAGGAACTCGGCCACCGCCGCGAGGTAGGCATCCGTGGCGGGTCCGTGGATGAGCAGCCCAGTGAGGAGGGTAGGCGCGTCTTGGATGGCCTCCTGGACACACTCGGGCTTCAGGAAGGCCAGGAAGTTGCCCAGGGCCACGCGAGAGGTCTCCCCGGCGGCAACAGCGGTTGCAACCTCTTGCAAGGATTCACAGATTCCAGCCTTCATCTGGCCCCGTTATTCATGTTCTTGCGTTTCCGTTCCCCATGCTTGGGGCGCCGGGAAGCGTTCTCATTTTTGTGCCAGGGACAGAATGAGCACTTCGCGAGCAACTGCTTACGCCGACGCCGCCAAATGGTGCTGTTAAGGATTTGAAGAGCCAGTAGAGTGGCGCAATTTCTTCGTCGAAGAGCCGGTTCTTGCCTTTCATGCGTATCATTACAGACATAGAACCTCCTCTCAGTTCCAGGAAGCCGACCAAGACGACTGGAACCGCGGGTATCGGGAAAGGTGGCGGGTTCGTTCAGCGCCTCGATGCAGGCGTGGCCGGTTAGACATCATTCGTTAGGTGCGATCATGACCCCAGAAACAAAACCAGCGAAAACATACAACTTCATTCGTAAAGATTTACACAGTCTTTCACTAAACTCATGTTTCAACAATATTAGGAATTTCACTTATTGTGCCGCTCTATTTACGGCAGCAGGACATCTTATCCATCCGAACTCAATCCCTCGCATTTCAGCTGCCCTTATTCTTACGTTGCTTTCGCTTACTCTGTTGGCAATGAACTCAATGCAAACCACAATGATCGTAACTCTGTTATTTTTCCCAGAACGTTCTACATCCTATAGAATCCTCAAGGGCAGTACATCAATGAAACAAATAATGCTTTTGGTTCCATGGCGCTTTACGTTTTCATGCATTATTGGTGTATTGATAACACTTGCCATG
This sequence comes from uncultured Solibacteraceae bacterium, assembly GCA_964589695.1. Taxonomy (GTDB): domain Bacteria; phylum Acidobacteriota; class Holophagae; order Holophagales; family Holophagaceae; genus CAZPUI01. Next base: position 6,932 of record CAZPUI010000122.1, read on the forward strand.
TATGGTTTTTTCGGCGCAATTCTTAAGTAACCACAGGCACCTAACTCGCTCAATTCGGACCCAGCCCGCATGCCTTCCGCTCCTCCTCTTTTCCCGCTTCCTCGGCTTCGCTCATCGCCTGGGTGCAGGCGGGACCAGCTTCATACTTTAGATTCCACCAATTCGCTCAGGGAGGCCAAAGTGAATATCTATACACTGAATGTTGGACAAGGCCAGTTCGTGGTCGTATCAGGAAATACTCAGGCCCTCATCATTGACACCTATGTCCCTTTGGCCCCAACGAACGACATCATCAATATTAAGGCTGCTCTAGCAAAAATACTTCAAGGGAAGGAGTTAGTCGGTCTCATGGTTACAGGATTTGATTCCGATCACTTCAATGAGGTCGGATTAAAGATCGTTCTGAACAAGTATCGACCCAACTGGATCATGTACCCGAAGTATTTCAAAGGCACCAAGAATGCCGACACTTGCTTTGCTGTGATTAAGACCTTTGAGACTCAGAAGGTGATTACCAAACACTCCATCAATCTTGAGATAAACAACACACGTTTCTATAACAAGCTTTCTTCCGAATTTCAGATCGAGGTCTTCTCGCCCCACGCGGAGGACATGAACTCTTCCAACAATTGTTCCTTAGTCTGCAAAATCAAAGAATTGGCATCGAGTAGAAGCTATCTCGTGACCGGTGACACGGAGAATGATCGTTGGTCCTCTATCACCAAAATCTTTGGGGATTCCATCAAGGCTGATGTATTAGACGCCCCCCACCATGGGTCAAAGAACGGGATTTCAGCCGCAGCGATGGCGCTTATCAAACCCCATACGGTTCTGATAAGTGCTGGAGTAGACAACCAATATGGTCATCCAGATCTGGAGGCAATAACACATTTTACTGCCCACGCAGAGAAGTACTATGCGACATGCCACGGCAATGGGCAGTCACTACGAACTGAGGCAACTGCCTCTGGTGTGAATACCTATAAGTTTACGATTCAATGAGGTCAAAACATGACGAGTCCGACCGATTCGCCCCTTGTGCAAACTGGGCTCCTGATTATCGGGCCGGGTCAGTTTGAAAGGAGCGTGGCAGCCTGCTCGGTGTGTGCCGCTGGGTGAGCGCAAGGCACTCAGAGCCCTCTCAGGGATGTTAGTGTCTGCAGGAACCAGCCATTTCAATTCCAGTTGTTGAGGAAAAAATCAATGAACTTGACTGATTACATTCCAAAGTTCATGGATCGATATGACCGTGCAGCTCGTCTCACTCCGGCCCTTCTCGTGGCAATGCCTGCAGTTGTCCTGATTCAGAACATCGCGGGCGTATCGAATTCCTTCCCAAAAATTGCAATATCAATTCTGTTCTACTGTGGCCTTGCCTATGTTCTCAGCCGCGCTGCGAGAAATGCTGGTCAACGAATTCAAGACCGGATCTTTGTCAAATGGGGTGGTGCCCCAACGACCCAACTACTCCGCCATCAAAACAACCTTATCGATGCAGTCACCAAAGCACGTTTCCACGATCTTCTGGGGAAGGGTATCAACCGAGCACTGCCATCTCGGGAAGAGGAGGTAGCAAATCCATCCGGCGCCGACGAGGTATATACAGGCGCGACGGCTTGGCTTCGTGAGCAGACTCGAGACACGAAGAAGTTCAGTCTTCTCTTCAATGAAAACATCGCATTTGGTTTTCAGCGAAACTCGTTAGGATTGCGACCGGCTGGATTGACCATCTCACTAGTCTGTCTTCTCATAGTCTTGGTTCGGACCGGAGCGGTTTCCATCGGCGCTCCCTATGTGTCGCAAACTGCTTTCCTAGGGATGAGCATTTCGGATGTCTTAGTTCTATCAATCTCTGCAGGAATGCTCCTTATCTGGCTGTTCGTCCTCAATGAGCCAGCCTTGAAGCGGACAGGGCTTGCATACGCCACCCAGTTGCTATTTTGCTGCGATCATCTCCAACCCATGCCTCGGAAAGTCCGCACCTTACGGCCACGAACCGTACGAAACCTCAAGGCGACATCCAAGGCGAGTCCGAAACCAAGGGCAAGCCGAAGACCGAAGCCCTCGCCTAAGGACGAATGAGGATGATGGATCTAAGGATTTTCCTGATTATCGGGCTGGTTCCTCCAAAACCAGGAGGTCGTGAGGCATGGGCGATGTGAGGGTGGCGGCACGGAGGAGACGTTGCAGGATCGAGGCAAGGTCGAAGCGGCGGTTGAAGCGCCACTGGAACTCCGCGAGATAGCGGGGGGGGGTCCTGAATCACCATGGACTGAGTAGCCGGTTAAAGAGAATAGGCAATGGACATCTTGTGGTTGAAGGTGAAGCGATGGAGGCCGGGGGCCACCAATCTGTCGATGGCTAGTCTGGTAACCTTATTCGGATGGTCATATCGGTTGGTCGCTGCACATGAAGTCGCGGCTTCGGAGGGGTGGATCAACCCAAAAAGGGTCGGATCGTTGCCTGTCGCGCTGCAATGGTGAGTGACCTTGTAGATCGATCGGGGGGATGGGAAGGGCCAGGACAAACTGGAGATGAGACGGCTCAGAAGCGGCCCCGGTACATCGCCCGGCAACAACGCTGTCCCTCCAGGGCCTTCGATATAAAGCACGAGGCCATGTTCATTGGGGTCCTTCCTCGATGGAGGAGCGGCGGTGGGCGCGAGGTGCAGGGCATAGGCACCGCATCTGAATTGAATAGGCGCTGCGAGGCGCTTGAGCCTCACCCCAGCCTGGACCACCAAATTCCGGGCAGAACTGGTGGGGTGAGTGTGGACAGGCACCCAAACTTCCTTCGGATGGAAAAGGCCTAGGATGTCCAAAGCCCTGCGGATGTGGTCATAGTGAAAATGACTGATGATCAGCTTTTCCAGTTGATGGCAGCCTTGGCCATGTAAATACCTGATCACCTGATGGAATTGCGCTGCGGTCCAGGCGAAGGCGTCGACTAACCAGAACTTTCCGTTGGGCAACTCCAGCAGAATAGTGTCCCCTTGGCCAACGTTGAGCACGTGGATCACAAGAGGGCCTAAGAATGGACCGGGAAGGTCTCCCCCTTCCACCACACCCGACTCCTCGAAGGCGCCATCGATAGTGGCCTTTAGGTCTGCTTCCACACCACCTGACTCTGGCAAGGCTCCTAGGTTATCGGGAGTTAATAAGTAAACTCCCTGGTTCTGGTCGCGCAGGCGCGCCCAGCTCGGTTTGAAGGCCCTGCCGAAATCCAGGCGGCTTGGACCGTCCCCACCCGCTATCAATTCCTCTGGAACGAGGAGGTGTCGGATCCCCACCGGATTTGTGAGGTGACGCGTGTAGTGCACCATTCGCACCAAGCGCGGTTCATGGACCCAGGCAAGATGTTCAGGGGCCTTGGCCAGAGTTTGAATGGCATCAACCGACCATATTCCAGTTATGGGGACCTCCCTACCGAGATTTGAGCCTCTCACGATGAAGAGATTGCGTGTCTATGTTGCGTTAGCAACTACACAAGAATCACATGGATTGACAGTAGGTGAAGTGGTCCCGGCTAGGGTTCTCAGGAAAGCGCTCGCCTCAGCGTACACAGGACGTTGGCGCGCCTTTCAAGATGACGTTCCTTCCATGATTAGCCTGGTCTTTTTGTGAAATACGGGTTGATTGGGGTTACCCCTACCGGGTTTTCGTTACACTCCTCCAGAATGCTGATTCGGCAGGAGTGGATATGGCAGACTGGCTTCCGGAACGGCTTCCGGAGGATATCGACGCGGAGCGGTCCTTCCTGGCCACCTGCTGTGCGCCGGGGGCTGGCTTCGTGGCCAGCGAGGCCGTGTTTACCCTGGCCGAGGAGGACTTCGTCCATCCGGCCCACCGTGCCGTATTCCGGGCCCTGAAGACCCTCATCGAGGCCCAGGTCGAGGTCAATTCCCTCACCCTGAAGGACGCCCTGGACCAGGATGACAGTCTGAACAAGGTGGGCGGCTACCCAGGTCTGGTGGAACTCCT
>CAZPUI010000123.1:0-10899 GCA_964589695.1 uncultured Solibacteraceae bacterium
GGTGGGGGTGCCCCTCTACAGCAACGCGGCGGGTGTCATTCCCATCGTGGAGGCCCTGCTGGGCAAGGGGGCCGCCCTCGGGTCCACCCTGGCCTTCCTGATGGCCGTGATTGGCCTGTCCCTTCCCGAGACCGTCATCCTCCGCAAGGTGCTTCGGCCCAGGCTCATTGGCACCTTCATCGGGGTGGTGGCCCTGGGGATCCTCCTCGTGGGCTACCTGTTCAACCTGATCCTCTAGGGAGTTCCCATGCTCATCGAAGTCTTCGGCCCCGGCTGCGCCAAGTGCGAAACCCTTCTCAAACACGCCAAGCACGCCGTCGAACAATCCGGGGGTGACCACCAGGTGGTCAAGGTGTCCGACTACGCCGTCATGGCCACCCGCGGCATCCTCAGCACGCCCGCCCTGGCCATCGACGGGGTCCTCAAAGCCCAAGGCAAAGTGCTCAGCTCGGCTGAGATCCTGAACCTGATCACCACATAAAATGATTTATATTATTACTTTTAGTCACAAAGGGATGCCGAAACGATGGTGACCGACATTCTCAGTTTGTGTGATGTCATCCGGCAGACGGGCTATGAGCTCCATGTCTATCTGGGCCCCGGCCACCTGGAAAAGGTCTATGAGAACGCCCTGGTGCACCGACTTCGCAAACTGGGCCTCAAGGTGGACCCGCAGCACCCCATTGATGTCTTCGACGAAGACGGTACGCCCATTGGGCACATGGTGGTGGATCTTAGGGTTCATCCCGAACTGATCGTGGAACTTAAGGCAGTGAAAGCCCTGGCCACCGAACACGAAGCCCAGATCCTGGGCTACCTCCGAGCAGCCCAACTGGAGCACGGATTACTTATTAACTTCGGAGGCCCCAAATTCGAAATCCGCAAGTTCGTGGTGAACCGCAAAAGAAATGAGAATTAACCACAAAAACACAAAAGGCACAAAAATCGTTTCGCCATAATACTTTTGTGATTTTTGTGTTTTTGTGGTTAAACAATCTTTCCCATAATAATTCCATCCACCCTCCACACCAATGGAACTTCCCATGAAAAAAGCCCTTCTTTCCATCCCCTTTGTGGTATCCGCCTTCGCCCAGGTACCTGCTTTGGATCCTGCGGGCCTCACCCAGGCTCTGAAGTCGGGCAAATGGACGGTGATCGAGTTCGGCGGTCCCACCTGCATTCCCTGCAAGAAGATGCAGCCCATCCTGGCGGAGCTTCAGCAGCACTTTGGCGACCGGGCCTTGATCCGAAATTTCTACGTCACCCAGTACGCCAAGGAAGCGAAACCCCATAAGGTCATGGCCATGCCCACCCAGGTGGTCTTCGACCCCAGCGGCAAGGAAGTGGCGCGGCACATCGGGTTGTGGGAGAAGGGGGAGTTCCTGGCGGCACTCGCGAAGGTCGGCCTGAAATGACGGAGTGGCTCCAGTCCCTCGCCGAGATGATGGCCCAGGCATCCGCTGCCAAGCAACTCGGCATCGTCTTTCTGGGGGGGCTGCTCACCTCCATGAACCCCTGCGTGCTGGTGGCCGCCCCCCTCGTGGTGGGCTTCACCGGCGGCACGAAGGAAGGGCGGCATCACCCCATGCTGCTCTCGGGGGTCTTTGTGCTTGGCTTGGCGGCGGCCTTCACGGTGCTGGGACTGGTGGCCGCCCTGACGGGATCCCTGCTGGGGGACATCGGCTGGGGCTGGAAGGCCCTGCTGGGCCTGATCCTGTTGGCCGTTGGACTCCACCTGCTGGGTCTCTTCAACCTGCCCACACCCTCCCACGGCTTCCTCGCACGCTTCCACGGTGCAGGCCTGATCGGTGCCTTCATCATGGGCGCCCTGACGGGAACCCTGTCCGCCCCCTGCGCCACCCCCGCCCTTGCGGCGGTGCTGACCATCGTGGCGCTCCAGAAGAAGATCCTCTGGGGCGGTGTGCTGCTCTTCACCTACGCCGTGGGTCACGTGCTGTTGCTCTTCCTGGCCGGGGCATCCTCGGGGTGGGCCAGCAGGTACGCCGAAAGCCATTTCTCCAAGGTCATGGGGCGATGGCTTCCCAGGGTCATGGGGGTCCTCCTGGTGGGTTGCGCCGTCTGGGTGCTGGTGCTGGCCTGGCAGGCAAGGGCCGCAGGCTGACTCGGAGTTCCACCTTCCTCTATGGGTTCGTGGCTACTTTAGGATTGCACCCTTGGGGGCGTGCTACTCCAGGCCGTCCATGCTTCAATGGTAGCCTCTGACGTTATCCATCAAGGGGTGCAGCACCCAGGTGCTGCAGGAAATCGGAAAGGTCGGGCCGCCTTCCACCACGCGACGCTGTCGCGCGAGGGAGGTACCCATGACCATCCGTCCTAACCAAAGCCCTGACGATGACATTGCGCCCCGAGCCAGGAAGAAGGTTGAGCCGCGTTGCCATCTTGTGATTGATGCGGACCGCTATTGGTTCGAGGAGGAGCCGCAGGTTCTGTCCTCCAGTTCTGCCTTTTTCCGGAGACACCCTGAGGCCGAACTCACGTTCCTGACCCATCATTCCCCGTGGGATGCATGCACGCGATTGAATGACCATCCGTTTGTCCTTCCGCATCACCTCATCGCAAGTGATGGTGAGGATCTTCTTCACCTTGAAGGCGGGGATTTGGATCCACCTTGCCTTCGGCAGCTTCTTGCGGTGGTCGAGCCCCGGATGCACCAAGGGCACCTGGCCACGAAATCCACCGCCCTGGTAACAGAGGCCTAGGAGGAACCCTTGCCTGACGTCCCTCAGGGCCGTGCCATCCTCCTGAAAGGAGACCATGAATGCCTTTCGCATTGTTGATGGCCGATCCCTTCACAGCCAGCATCCTGTTGCTGGCACTGCTTTGGCTGGGAGCCAAGCTTGGGGGCGAAGTCGCCCTTCGTCTTAAACTTCCGGCGGTCGTCGGGGAGTTGTCTGCGGGCTTGGCTTTTTCGGCCGCCCATCGGACCTGGCCGATGTTCCCCGATGCGGGAGCCTCCATGGAAGCCGGGGTCTTGGCGAATATGGGTGTCCTGCTCTTGATGTTCGCCGTGGGGCTGGAATCCACGGTGCCCCAGATGCTGAAGGTGGGAATGGCCTCCCTGCGGGTGGCTGTGCTCGGGGTGCTTTTCCCCGTCCTCCTGGGCATCGGCGGGGCTTGGTTTGTTTTGCCGTCCGGCACACCCCTGGTCGTGATGCTCTTCATGGCGGCATTCCTATGTGCAACCAGCATCGGGATCAGTGTGCAGGTGCTTCGTGAGCGCAACATGGCTGCGTCCGAGGAGGGACGGATCATCGTTGGAGCCGCCGTCATCGACGATGTCCTGGGCCTGCTTGTCTTGGTGGCCGTGAGTGCCCTGGTCACCGCCAGTACCGCAGGGGGCAGCCTGCCTTGGGGCTCCCTCGGGAAGTCCATGGGTCTGGCAATAGCCTTCCTTGGGGTCGCCCTCACCCTGGGAAGGTTGGCCACACCCCACCTTTTTCGGCTCGCCAGTCGACTCCGAAGCGAACAGATCCTGCTGCCGGTCGGGCTGGCTTTCGCCTTTCTCCTTGCGTGGGTGAGCGGCATCGCGGGTCTCGCCCCGATCATCGGTGCCTATGCCGCGGGCCTGATCCTGGAGCCCACCTCCGTGGAGCTGCTGGAGGAGCGGGAGCACCACAGCCTCGAATCCCTGCTCCATCCACTGGTGTCCGTGCTGGCCCCACTGTTCTTTGTGGTGATCGGAGCCCGTGTCGATGTGGCGGCACTCCTATCGCCCCAAAGCCTCTACTTGGCCGTGGTCCTGGCCGTACTGGGCACCCTCGGGAAATTCCTCGCGGGGTTCGGTGTTGGAAAAGGATTGAGGAGCGCCGTGATCGGCTGGGGCATGGTGCCCCGTGGCGAAGTGGGACTGGTCTTCGTTGCGGTGGGATCCCAGATGGTGCTGAACGGAAGCCCTTTCCTCAGACCGGAATGGAAGGCCGCCATGGTGGGCGCGATCCTCATGACCACCCTTGCAGGTCCCATGGGTCTGAATGCCGTTCTGGCGCGGGCGAAAAAGCAAGTTGGCCAGGGGGTTTGATGGAGCCCTTCGGCACCCACCTATCGCTGCTCGGGGGCATCGCGTTGCTCTACATCGGGGCGGAGTGGCTGGTTCGGGGGGGCGCAGGGTTGGCGCGACGCCTGAACATCTCACCGCTCATCGTAGGACTGACTGTGGTGGCCTATGGAACGTCTGCACCGGAACTGATCGTGGGCGTTCAGGCTGGCTGGACAGGCCACGGAGACCTTGCGTTTGGCAACGTCGTTGGCAGCAACATCGCCAACCTGGGGTTGATTCTTGGGCTCACGGCATGCCTGCGTCCTGCGCCGGTTCAGCGTTCCTTGGCGCGCAGTGAAGTGCCCGTACTGTTGTTCACCACGTTGGCCCTTGCGCTGATGCTTGCCAACGGCCACCTGGCACGCTGGGAAGCACTGCTATTGCTGGGTTCCGCGATCAGCTACAGCGCTTGGATGGTGCACCGAGCCCGCCTTGATCGGGAAACAGATCTCCATTTGGCCGTGACAGAGGAAGCTGCGGAAACGGTCGGAGCCCCGAAAGGGGGCTCGGTCCCCCGTCTGGTGGTGTTGGTGGTTGTGGGGATTGGCCTCCTCATCCTGGGGGGCCACCTGTTGGTTCAAGGCGCCACGAGCCTTGCCCTTTCACTCGGCATGAGTGAGCGACTCATCGGCCTCACGATCGTTGCCGTGGGGACATCCGTTCCTGAACTGGCCACCTCCCTCGTGGCGGCTTGGCGGGGACACACCGACATGGCCGTGGGAAATGTGGTCGGCTCCAACATCTTCAACGTGCTGCTCTGCCTCGGTGGGGCGGCTCTTCCTGGAACCCTCACGACCACGCCCACGGGGCAGAGCCCGGACATGGGTTTCCTGATGGGCTTCACCTTGCTCGGGCTGATCCTGTTGCGCACGGAGCGCACCATCCGTCGCTGGGAAGGTGCCCTGCTTTTGGGTAGTTATTTGGGCTACCTCGCGTTCCTGATTTTGCGGTGACGACACCAATCGCCGTAATGACCATGCTGGGCGAATCGTAGGCATGTACCGCGCCAATCAAAAAGAGCAGCCCCTCTTTTTCGAGGTGGGAAAGGAAATGTTGTCTTCGGCCAAATGGTATTAATGAGGAGTGATGGGACGTTATCTCGGGATTCACGACTCTGGCGGGCGGGAAGCACCCCACCGTGAAACGTCACCTCTTCCGTTCAACCCTCACACGAAAGTCCGAACCGTCATCGGGACCGCGTGAGACGGCCTCCGAGGCAAGTCCAAGATCCTCGACCAGATAGTCCTTGAGCACTTTGACACCGCGGTTCTTAAGGGCGCGGCTGAGGCCATGCGTTTGGGGGGCAGTCATGACGAGGCGCAGTTCCCGATTGTCTCCCAACAAAGGTTTGAGGACCGCCAGGGCCTTGCGACTGGTCTCGTCCAGCCTTCCGTCCTGGCCCACCATCAGGGGGGGCAGGAAGGGCACGGTGTCCAATTCCAGGATCAGCGTTTCGCCCAGGCTCTTCTCCAGCGCCACGTTGAGCCAACGTCGCTCCTCTTCGGAAAAGGGAATATCCCTTGCCACGGTCATCCGTACGGTTGCGGGGGCGATGTTTTCGGAAAAGCGGACCGCACATTCCGAGATGGGGTAAGGCGCGAGGAAAGGCTTCAAGTCTTCACAGCCCTTCTTGACGCGCTTCATGGCCTCCTGGCGCAGGGTCGCCAAAGGTTGTTGCGGGGGCGGCGCCACCACCGGTGTGTGGAGCGTTGGAACCAGGGGTTCTACCCGCCCCGGCTTGACGATCACCTGCTCCAGATCGAGCAGCACCGGGCGTTTCAATTCGAGCCTCAGCTCGTCTTCGATTTTCTTTTCCATCGAAACGTCGAAGTAGCGAACCGTGTTGACCGAGGCCGCCACGGTCAGGCTGTCGCGCCCCTTCAGGAACGAGCAGTTGGTCATCCGCGAATGATCCTTCTGGTCCAGGTGTCTTTTCATAACCCGCTCAATGCGGCTGGTGAGCTTGATCTTGGTGATGTCCACCACGAGTGTGTAGACGAGGGGAGCCGAGATCAGCACCAACACGGTTCCCAGGATCAGCAACCGCTTGCGAACGGGATAGCTCGCCTCCGTCGCAATTGCCCGGAACCGAAAGACATAGAAGACGAGATCTGAACTGATGACAATGGCCACCAGGTTGGTGAAGAAGAGCAGGAATCCACCCAAGGCGATGGAAGGTTGACCCGTGCCTATCCCATACCCCACCACACTGAGCGGCGGAATGACCGCGGTGGCCACAGCGACGCCCGTGGTGACGAACAGGTAGCTCACCCGCGTGCAGAGGGCATAGGCCCCCGCAGCCCCTGCAATGGCAGCAATCAGCAGGTCGTAGATATTGGGCCGTGTCCGGGAAAGAATTTCTTGGGTCAGCGCCTTGAGCGGCGAGATCAGCGTAAAAAAGGCCGCCACCGACACGGACAGGAGGATGCTGGCGACGATGATTTTAAGCGCCTTCTTGGCCAAGCTCAGGTCCCCGAGACTGAAGGCCAACGCGGCCGTGAAGATGGGACCCATGAGGGGCGAAATCAGCATGGCGCCAATCACCACGGCCATGCTGTTGGTGAGCAGCCCCAGCAGCGCCACCAGGCACGAAAAGACGATCATCAGCAGGTAGCTCACCGATATCTCAACGCGGCCCACCAGGTCCTTGAGAACCGCATTGTGATTGACGCTCGTGACTGTGGCTTCGAGCGTGGCTGCGAGGTCACGGGTCAGCACTCTAAGGAAGGCACGCACCACGAAAGCCTCCTTGGAAGTATCTTCTCCAGTATCGTCCACCCGTCGGGAGCCCAGGGATACGGAAATCGCAAAGCCGGGCCTTGGATCCAAGAAGGCTTCGACCCTCCAGTCCCCCACAAGGGCTACGATAACGACCATGACGTCGGACCATCTCTCCATCCCTTTGCTCGTGGCGGGTTGCGGCCTGTTGTTTTTCGTCGGCCACCTCTTTGAGCAGATCTTCCGCCGGTACCGGGTACCGGACGTGCTCCTGCTCATTCTCCTCGGCCTGATGCTGGGGCCGGGGTTGGGCTGGATCCGCCCCACGGGCAACTCGGCGCTGGAGCACCTGTTCGGCCACATCGCCCTGATCATCATTTTGTTCCACGGGGGCATGGACCTGGACCTCAAGGACCTTAGGACCCACGCCCTTGCGGCGATGCGCCTGGCCCTCGGGCTCATGGTTCTCACAACCATCGGCGTGGCGCTGTTGGCGCATTTCGGGTTTGGACGCCCCTTTGCCGCTGCATGGCTTCTGGGCCTGGTGCTCGCTCCCCTGGCGGCCACGGTCGCTTTGCCGCTGCTGGAGCACCTCCCCTTCTCCCCAAAGATGCGCTCCATCATTACCTTAGAGTCGGCACTGGGCGATGTGACGGCCATCGTGGCGGTACTGAGCCTTTCCCAGGCCTTGGTTCAGAGCCAGACCGCCATTGGCCTATCCCTGGGCAAGTTCGTCGCCGCCATTGGTGGAGCTACCTTCATCGGCGCCGCGGCGGGGCTCCTGGGTTCCCTGCTCCTGCAAAAACTCCAGCCCTTCGCCAAGATGGGGTTTGCATCCCAGGCCATGCTGCTGGTGGTGGCGGGCCTTACGGAATGGATGGGGTTCAGCGGAGCCATTGCCGCCCTGGCCTTCGGTATCGTGCTGCGGAACCTGGCCGAGATCGCACCCCACCTGCTGCCTGAGCGGATCCAGACGCCGGAGGGCCTGAGCCTTAACGAATCTGCCTTGCTGCACGAAGCCGTCTTCATCCTTAAGGTCACCTTCTTCTTCTACCTGGGCACCCTCCTGGGCATCCGCGACCTCCGCATCCTGGGTGCGGGCATCCTTGCGGCCCTGCTCATCATGGGCCTGCGCATAGGCTGGTTCCGTGCCGTGGTGCGCCAGGAAGAGAGCAGCCGCGAACGCTGGCTGGCGGGGGTACTGTGCGGAAGGGGACTGAGCAGCGCCGTGCTGGCGTCCATCCCCCTCGCCCTTGGGGTTCCTTTCGGAGCCTGGATTCGGGATGTGGCCTTCGTGGTGATCCTGGTGTCCAACATCTTCACAGGCGCGGGGGTGTTGGTCGTGATGGCTCGGCATCCCGAAACCGAACCCGATGAAACCCGTTGATCGGTCCACCTGGAGCGTATTCCCGAGGACCCGATGGTGGCCGAATATGGTCACGGCTGGACAGGGTTCCAGCGCGGGTTCGATCCATGAATGGCCTTGTTTTCGTGCCCGAGGGGCGCGAGCCAGACCGTTTCATAGGCCCGCAACCGAAGATCGAGCCGACCTTCGTTCGCACACCAGCTTCGAGCGCTGAGCAAATCCTTCCAACCTGGTTCTGAAGAACTGACGTCCTCGACGAAGACAACCGCTTCCGCTTCGTGTCCGGTGATGTTGGTGATCGCGAGGAGGGTGCGGTCCCGTTCGGGGCTCTGGCGGACCAAGCCGATGAACGGAGACCCAAGGTCCAGCACCCGCTGGGGTCCGCGGGGATGGAAGGCGCGCTCCTTCGTTCTCACGTGCAGGAGGTGTGTGAGGCCTTCCAGGATCATGGCGATGGAGGTGGTGGGATCGGCCATGGCCGCGAGCAGGGTGTCGTAGTCCACGGTGCGCCGGTTGATATCCCGCTTCACCCCCGTGTGGAGCACCGCCTCCCGGTCGTTGGGCGTGCCGAAGAGGCTGTGCAGGTAGATGCCCGGAATCCCACGCAGGGCCATGGCGATGGCACGGGAGGCAAGGAAACGGTCCACCTGGGCACGCAGCGGCTCGCCGCTGTGGTCCTGGCTCTAGGCGCTGTACCAGGTGATGTTGATCTCGTAGGGCGCCTGCTCGCCGTCCGGCTCGGTGCGGTAGGAGATCAGCCCTCCGTGCAGCCGCGTCCGGGCCACGAGGGCCTGCATCTCCTCGGAGGACAGGATCCCTCGGGCCGCCAGCAGTCCCATTCCGTCATGGGAGTCCAGGAAGTTCAGGAAATGGGTGGTCCCGGAAGGTGGCTCCAGGTCGCGGAGCCAGGCGCTGAGGCGGGTCGAGTCTTCGGTGTAGAACGTGTGGAGCAGCAGGGGCGGTAACGCGAAGTTGTAGACCATGTGGGCTTCGTCGTTCCCGTCACCGAAATAGGCGATGTTGTCTGCATGGGGCACGTTCGTTTCGGTGATGAGCGCGACATGGGGCGCCACCCACCCCAGCACCTCCCGGAAGAGTTTCACGGTCTCGTGGGTCTCGGGCAGGTGCACACATGGCGTTCCCGGACGCCGCCAGAGGTAGGTGACCGCATCGAGCCGGATGAGGTCGGCCCCCCGGCGCACGTAGTGCAGCAGCACCTCCAGCACTCGAATCAGCACCTCCGGGTTCCGGTAGTCCAGGTCGATCTGGTCGCCCGAGAAGGTGGTCCAGACATAGCGCGGGCCATCGATGGTCTCAAAGGGCGTCAGCACATCGCTCGTGCGGGGCCGGAAGATCAGGCTTCGCTGCTCGGGCAGCAGTTCCTCGGGCGCCCGAAACGAGGTGAAGAACTTTCGGTAGTGGGGATGCCCGTTCAGGAACTCCAGAAACCAGCGGCTCTGAGAGGAAACATGGTTGATGACACCGTCAAACATCAACTGGTAGCGGGTCTCCAGATCCTGGAGGTCCTCCCAGGTGCCGAGGTGGGGATCCACCTGATCGAAGTCCACCACCGCAAACCCTCGATCCGAGGACGAAGGGAAGAACGGCAGGATATGGAGCGTGTTGATGCAGCCCTGGAGCTCCACGCCGCAGAACTTGGAGAGGGTGGTCAGGGGGGACCTGTCGCTCCCATGGATCAGATCCCCATAGGTAATGAGGATGACGTCCTCCTCGGTGAAGCGCTCTAGGGGGTCCAGGGCGGCATCCAGCGCGAGCCGTTCGGGAGGCTTGTGGGCAACGTAGACCGCACAGACCCGCTCCACCTCTGACCACCAGCGCTCGGCCTCCTCAGGGCCATAGAGGAAGGTCAAGCGTCGTTGAAGGTGGGTTGTCTGCTCGGTGGAGAAGCGGAAGGCCGGGCGTGTGTAGTCAGGCTTGGGCAGATGGAGGCTCTTGCGGCCGATGTAGCGCCGGGGATGAACCGAAGGCTCAGGGATTGAGGATCCTGTTTCCTGAGGCTCCATGACTCACTCCACAGCAGGCAGAACCGCACATCCGCGGGCCTACGATCAAAAATGGCGAACGCTCTCCGGATCGAAGCGCCCCTGGGGTACCACTGTGATCCCGGAGGGCGTTCGATGATGCCCCTCTGCGGGTAGGCCAAATCGGGCGCCGATCCTCGCATCCGGAGGGATGATGTTGTCGCTGTCCACGATGGCGCGATGGACCTTGCAACCCCGGCGCAGAATGGTCCGCTCCAGGATGATGCTGTCGTGGATCTCCACGTCCTCTTCGATCAGGACTTCGGAACGGATGATGGAGTTGTGCACCCGCGCGCCCATGATGAGGCACCCGGACCCCAGCAGGCTGTTGCTGAAGGTCCCTTCCACAAATCGGGACACCGGCCCCTGGTAGTTGTCGGAGCGGATGGGCCAGCGGGGGTTGAAGAGGTTGAAGACCGGTTCGCGACCCAGCAGATCCATGCTGGTGGAGAAATAGGCGTCCAGCGTGCCCACATCGCGCCAGTAGGCGGGCTCCTCGTACTCGCGCACGCCGGGCACCCGGTTCTCGGTGAAGTCGTAGGCGAAGAACCGGTGGGTCTCCAGCAGGCGCGGCAGGAGATGTTTGCCGAAGTCGGTCTCGCCCCGTTTCCTGCCCTCGCGTAAGGCTTCCACGAGCACGTCGGTCTTGAACAGGTAGTTGCCCATGGAGGCAAAGGCCCGTTCGGGATCTCCAGGCATGCAGGTTGGCAGCTCCG
>CAZPUI010000124.1:0-10862 GCA_964589695.1 uncultured Solibacteraceae bacterium
ATCTTGACCGATTTTGTCGATTTGCGGCTGGTGACAAAAACGTTGGGGTTACCCCTATACGGTTTACTTGCCAATGGCGGTATCACCAATGCATACCTAGGCACCGTGTCGATACGACATAGACATGGTGACGATATTTATACTTTACAAAGAAATACAAAGAAGGTAATGGATTCAATACTTTCTGCATTTAATTACACAGATTCACTAATGGCGTACAACGTGATTCCAGAATGTTCATTCACGAATGGAAACATTTTTTACCATATGCACATGGTCACATTTCACAATTCACTACTAGATTATTGCAAGCTTCAACAGAAGTTCTTAAATACACTTAATGCAGCAAGCAGTAAGCTAGCACCTAGACCAGATGGTGAACCATGGATAGAACGCACTAGCGACGAGTCATTCAAGCAATGCTATGACATTTTAGGTATACCTGGATATTTCGCAAAGACAACCCAATCAATGTTCAACGATACGCCAGGAATCCATACCCAGTCAGCTCTAGTCCAACATAACTACAGCGATTTAATGCACGGTCAACACACCAATCGTTACGGTGGTGAACTCCGTAAGCTCGCCCGGGGCGAGAGACCCCGAGCGCTTCTGGTGGCTTAGCTAGATTCGTTGCGGCAAGCCATTCAAACTGCATTATTTCCAATTCTTAATGGAATTTAATTTTTTGCTAATCTCATCAACCTTTTCAGTGTCTTTTTCGAGGAATCCAATATTTAGCTCCATCCACATCCAATAATCAATCATTTTTTTCCCGTTTGGTGAATTTTTATTACTTTCTTCGCACCAATATTTAAATCGTGTTTGAGCTTCTAAGAGAGTGGTGTTTTCTGTTGCCGGATTGCTTTGGTCAACGTCTCTTTTCATATAATTTAATTTTCTTGATTTACTTATATTTAAACTACTCAACGCAATTTCAAACTTTGTTGTTAATTCATTTTTCAACCAATTGCGCAACCTGGCTCTGTCTTCGCACAATATGTTATATCGTTGCTCTTGTTCATCATTGCCTTGCACAAATTCAATTATTATTTTCTGAATAGATTCTGGTATTGAATAGGTTTTAGGATATTTCAAATAAAACGAATCAATTGGCCTAATCCTTACAAACTTAGGCTCTTTTTGTGCAAATATCGGTATTATCAAAACAAGGATATACAGCAGTGTTTTACTTATTTTTTTTCTCATCTCGTCTCCACATTGAATATAAAAAGGAATTAACAGCTTGACCAATTCACCCCAGCAGATCATTGATTGCAGTATCAACAGCATCTGGATGTTTCTCGCCTACAGTCTGAAACACGGTCTGACAGTGGGGACACTGCTTCGCCCCTTCCCCGACTGGCTCCATGCATGTGAAGCACTTCTGGCGACCATCGATCAGTCCTGCGGCAATGACACCAAATGGTCCGAGCAGTGCCCCGAGGGCAAAGCCTAGCCTTGGTGCCTCCCTCTTGTTCCCGACGATGCAACCCATGATGCCGCACGCCACTGCACAAAAAGCCAGAAGGACGGATGTATCCATAGTCTCTCCATTCTCAGTAGTAGCGTTTCAAATAAGCATCATCACTCATTGAATGCGCTCTATGCCAGTGCCTAAAGAGAATGACGTTGCAACTTCTGGCGCATAGACCGGGGTAAAATTGCTCCCATGAGCCTCCCCCAACTCCAGCACACCACCTACACCATCGAGGATTGGAAGACCTGGGATGGGCGCTGGGAGCTTATCCACGGCGTGCCCTACGCCATGACTCCGGCACCGACCCCGGATCATCAGCGGGTTTCAGTGCGCCTGGTGGCCCAAATTCATCGCGTTCTCGACGAAGCCAAGCGGCAGTCAGGCGGGAACTGTGAGGTGTTCCACGCTCCCATCGATCTCTACCTGCCGGACGAGCAGAGCGTCTATCAGCCCGATCTCTTAATCGTCTGTGACCCCTCCAAGATCACCGAACGTGGGATCGAGGGTGTACCTGATCTAGTGGTGGAGATCCTGAGCCCAGGAACCGCAGGCAAGGATGTGACCCGTAAGCGCTGGAGCTATGAGGCGGCGGGGATTCCGGAATATTTGATCGTTGATCCCACGGTGCGGGTAGGTGTGCTGCTTCGCCTGGAGGATGGCCGCTATGTGGAGGCGGCGCGGATCGAGTGGGGCGCAGTCATGGCGCTTTTGGGTGGCAGGGTTCAAGTCACGCTCGATTAGACACTTGCGCCCAAACCTAAAGAGAATGACGTTGTAACTTTTGGCCTAGGCCAACCGTCGAAGCATGGCTTCCAGGTAGGCGTCATCGCTCATACCAGGCGCTCTGGGCACGATGGGCATGGATGGTGGCCTGTTGCTCTGTGACACGCCAGGAGCCCCGCCAGTGGCCCTGGTAGGCCCATTGGACTGCGCTAGCAGTCGCTGGGCTATCTTCGGGTCCTTGATCGCCGCGACGATCAATCCAGCGGGTCTGTATGGCTTGCTCGGCAGGGATGCGACCGCCTGGACAATGGCTGAAACCCGCGTGACTAGGGCTTGTCCTGGGAGGGTCCTGAGTGCCTTCCACGCTCCCGCCCTGTCCACTCCAGCTGCCAGCAATACCGCCATAGCTTCCCTACGCTCCTGGATTGCAGGGGCAGGGCTGGCAACTTGCTCCGGTGGTTCCTGTCCCTCTTCCGCCCTCAAGGGCACATCCTCGCCGGTAGGCGGATCAGGCACCAGGTCGGGTTCGGGCATGGTGGCGGGTGATGGAATTTCATCCCCTTTAAGGGTATTTCCCTTTATATTGATGCGCTGGCCCAAACTGAGCCACTTTGCGTAGTCGAACTTCCATCCCTTCCGGGTATCCCAGATCAGAATCCCCTTCTCCTCCAGGCGAGCCATGCCGCGCTTAAGGCTGGAATACGGGATACCCGAGTTAAGGGAGATGTCCCGTTTGGACTCCCTGACGAACCCATCTATGGCATCGGGCCGGAACAGCCCACCATCGAAGTACAGGATCAACGCCTTCACCGTAGGGGTTTCGCCCTCCCCGAGTCGATGAAGAACGTTCTTTCGGGCTCTGCCGATGTAATTGTTTCTGCGGCGTTCTTGCCGATTCCACATTTTGGCTTCCTCAAACTGCGGAAACCCTCTTGCCTGACCTTCCAGCTCGCCTCAGAATTGGCTTGCCGGTTGGAGGACCAGCCACGGAGTTTCCTAGATTGTCTTCGTGGTGGTGGGCGTTAACCCAGCTCACCGGCTTTTCCCACTGGCGTGTTCGAGCACGCCAGCTTGGTAATGCAATGAAAGCCTACGCCTCTTCCCGTGGGGCATCCACCTTTTCTGTGCCCTCGCCCTCGGCCAATTTCCGGAAGACCTCCCGGAACTCCTCGCCGATGACCTTCATGTGATTCAGGAGTTCATTGTCAGGAATGTGCTTGGGCTCGTATGGGGTCATGGGTCATCCCCTCGCGCAAAGCGTTATCGAATCAGTCATGACTGTCTGACTCAGACAGACGCATTTTGATGAAAATCAATTAGATAGTCATTGTATGATTTTCTGTCTGTAAGATTGTCTAATGTCTGTATTTTTGTCTGAAGTCTGTAATGAATGCGACTCAACGAACACGACGACGACGTACGGAAACAGTTTGTACAATAATTTTTACATCGTTGATAACACGGGCAGTCGAAAAAGCCATTGCAGCGATACACGACACAAACAGCACAACAAGAAAGAAAGCAAGATAGAGCATAGGAGATCCTTGGGCAAAGCAGCGCTCACCCGCCGTAATGACGGGTATGGTGCTTGCCTTTCCCAATTGTACATGGAAAGAAATAGTGCCCTGACAAAGCCATTCCGTTTGCGCGGCGCAAAGCCCATGCGTAAAGTCCAGCCCTAGACAGGGGCAGACAGATACTCGTACAGGGTCGGCCTACTAACCTTGAACTCCCGCGCCAGTGCTGCCTTATTTTCGCCTGCCTGTGCCCGCTCACGTAGCTCCTGAGCCTGTGCAGGCGTCAGGCTGGGCTTCCGGCCTGTGTATTTGCCCTCTGCCTTTGCAATGGCGATGCCCTCGCGCTGACGCTCCAGGATCAGTTCCCGTTCAAACTCTGCAAAGGCACCCATCATGCTCAGGAGCAGTTTGGACATGGCCGAATCCTCACCGGTGAAGGTCAAGCCCTCCTTCTGGAATTCCACCCGGACACCCCTAGCAGTCAGGCTGAACACGATTCGTCGCAGGTCGTCCAGGTTCCGTGCCAGTCGGTCCATGGAGTGGACAAGCAACACATCTCCCTCACGGATGAACTCCAGCATGGCTTGCAGCTGGGGGCGCTCCATTGACTTGCCGCTGACCTTCTCCGTGAAGGTCCTATCCAACTGAACTCCTTCCAGCTGGCGACTGGTGTTCTGGTCGGTGCTGCTAACCCTGGTGTATCCGATCCGCTGACCTGTGCTCATGTCTGCTCCTGTTGGGTTGGGGTACACCCTAGATTTGCGGTCCAGAGAGTGCCAAAAAGTGTCTGCCTAGAGTTGATTCTGGGATTTACTTACATATTCTTGATGACTTCTAGAACCCTGCCTTACACATTCAAGTATGGGCCGGATTGAGAAGAAAGCAAGAGAACTTTTCAAAAAACACATTTCTAGAAAAAACAATTTTGTAACTATTGACATTTGTGCGATTTTGCCGTATTCTTTCTTTAGAAAGAACCGGGTTTCACAATCAACCAAAGCCACAAACGGAGGGCTCAAAATATCCACAACCGTCATTTCGCCTGATTCAAAAACAACACAAAACGAAAGGAGAAGCTTTAGTTCCTACAGACCCACAAAGTCAGCACTGGCCCATGCCTACAGGTAGATACAGACCCGGCAGGGGTTTCCAGAAATGACAAATGGGTGGGCTAGAGTGCCTGGGGACCTCGAGCTGTCAACCTATGACCACAGAGAAGAAAACTGCATTCCCACGCATCGCGCTAGAGATTCAAAATAAAGATCTTCACAAAAGATTGAGATATTGGGCGGTCGCACAAGAGAAGAAAATCTCAGAACTGGTACGGGATCTTCTTGAGGAACACGTTCCATCCTGGAACGAGCTGCACGCCATGACCCAAGAGGCGGACACTCCAGCTGCACCCAAAGCCACCCCCACGGCAAAGCCCAAGACCACAAAGCCCTCTGTTCAGTCGAAGCAAGACCTGGCTTTCGATGAGGCGGTCTGGTCTTTTGCTGACGCGAAGGGACTGAAGTTTGTGGATTTGCTCCGGCTAACCAACGAACACAAAGATGAGCCGATCGGGAAAAACAATTTTGAACAGTGGCACAGGAAGGCGAACGGGTCTAAAGGTATACCAGCAAAACATCATGACGCCATTAAACAGGCGCTAGAGCCGTATGGTTTTGTATATAATCAAGGCGAGTAGTTTTATTGCGCTATATTAGATTTAATACAGCCTGTATACGCAATTATTTTGCATGATTTTATATAATTATTAGCAGCATTTGTGACTTTGGTCACATCATAGACTGCCCCAGAGCCTCCCTCTGGGGCTTTTTCGTGTCCTTTTGTACACCAGGTGCCCACATCAGGCTCGATTCGTCATCGCGCCAGCGTACAAGTAGTGCCGTTGAGCGGGTGGTATGTGCAGCTTGGGCGAAATACCTCGCTCCCAAGCTGGAGGACCAAAATGGTCATTTCATGTGTAGACGCGTCAAGGAAGTTGGATCTTCCTGTTCGAACTATCTATCGACTCATGCGAGCGGGAATCCTAGAGGGTGTCCTGGACTCACGAGGACGGGCTCTAGGCGTCACCTCTGAGAGTGTGGCGCGGGTGGGAGGGTGGCAGTAATGGCGAACCCCGATGCTCTACTTCGCGACATTCGTCGAATCAGCTGGGAACTCGGGCAGGGACTCGAAGCCATGCGGAAACGCGATCTGGCTAGCTCCATCGCTGGGCTCCTGGGCTTGGGTTGGACCGTTGGGGATGTCGCTGTCTTCGTTAAGAACATCCTGAACGCGAAATACGGAGGCAAATAATGGAATCAATGACTGACTACCACATGAAAAAGGTCAGAAAACACATGGCATCACTAATCAATGAAGGCATGGATATTGAACAAGTAGCAAGTCTTATTGGCGTTGATTTCGAACTTGTTGATCCGAATCTTTCTGAAAGAAAAGATCTAGAACGAGCGATCCACAGATTCCTTTCTGCGGGATATCCAGCGGAAATTTTATTCGAGATCTTCAATGATCTAGCAGACACAAACAACACAATTGGAGACTACTAATGGTCGAGATCCTGAAGGGCACCAATGCCATCATCACAAAGTTCCAAAAGGAAGACTTTGATGTTCGCTCGCTCCGTATGCGCTGCTATCCCCAGGCTGATACTGGCTTAGTTCGTCGAGAACTGGTGATGCAGTTCTTAGGCTGGAACGAGAAGGTAATGCGGGAACGGTTCCCAGATTTCTCCGCTGGAATCCCTCCACACCTAGTCCGGTACGCCTATTTGCACGGTGATGAAGTAGCCACTGTATCGATGACTCCAACTGTCGATCCTGACTTTGTCTCATGCGACACGATGGATGCCCATGATGACTGGGGTAATCCCAGCTCTGGATTAGGATTTCTGCACTAAGGCGCACAAAGAGGAAGCCCCACCAGTGACTAGCTGGTGGGGCATGAGGAAAAACGAACCAAGCTGGCGGCTCTGTTACATCCATACCACCCAACATTGATTTCTATTCAGATTCACATGAGTAACAGGGCTCCTCTCAACGGAGTCAACACCATGACCATCCACCATGACCCATCTAGTTTATTAGTAACTGGGGATATTTCGGAAAAACGGAACCCACGAACCACCGCAAGGGAGATCCAGCATGGTCGCACCCAACTACTAATGGACTACTGCACGGAGAATCCATGCGCTAGCACGGACACACTCCGTCTTCGACTAGCTCAAGTACAGCTCTGTGCAAACAATCAGGAGGATTTCTATGCATCCTCTGGACTGCACAAATTAAAATACTGTAACCAGCACACACTATGCTTACCCTGTGCAGTTCACCATGAAGTCGAATTGACCAAAGAACGTAAATATCTATACGGGGTAACCCCAACGTTTTTGTCACCAGCCGCAAATCGACCAAAATAGTCAGGATTATGCGACATCTTCCAGGGGAAGTCGGGTCTCCAGATCCAGATCAAAACGTCCAAACCTATTGATGTGCTGGGTCAGGAGAGGACTCAGCGCCGCCAGGTCCCGAAGGGTCATCCGCTCAGCCCATTTGGGCTCCCTGAGCACACGCTGGATCATCAACGTGTTGATGTAGACCAGGCTGGATTGAAGAAGGTGGAGGCAATGAAGGCCCATTTCTTGGTCCTCCTGACGGTTGGTGGCCAGCTCACCGCCTTTGCCGAAGAAGATGAAATCGTTAGTGCCGTTCCAGCATTCCACAACGTTCAGCCCATCGTTGATCTCTCGGCGCAGATCTTCGGAGGCAAGGTAGCGGCACAGAAAGATGCTCTTGATGGCACGGCCCAGCTCCGCGAACGCCCTGTAGGCCGGGTGCTGAGCGTTGTTCTTTGTGAAGCGGCGCAAGAGACTCTCGGCATCCACCAAATTCAATTTCAAGGCCGCGGCGTGCTTCACCATGGCGTCGAGGTGCTCCTCGATCAGTTCCCAGTTGATCGCACGACCGGCCATCACAGACTCCAAGTTCGGGAACGCCTGGCCGGCCTCGGCCCGGTAGAGCTTCTGGCGATCGATGTTTTTGAGGCGTGGCATCAGCTCGAATCCCAGCATGCGACAGAACGCGAAGGCCACGACGCTCTGGCCGTGCGTGTCCACATACTGCCGATCCACCTCCATTTCGACGCAATGCCGGAGGACACCCTGGATCATGGCCCCGACTTCTGAGGAAGAGACCCGTTTGAATTGGCAGTAGACGCAGGCCGCGTTCTTCTCAACATGCCAGTACACCATGACTCCCCGGCCACCATAGCGCATGTGCCACTCGGTAAGCAGGTTCTGATCCCAGGCGCCGAATTGCTTGGAGTCTGAGGCGCAGGACGTCGTGGCCTCACCCCAGATCTGGGGAAGGCGCTCATCCAGTGTGGCGTTCACCACCTGAGCTGTGGCTTGGCGCAACCCATCGATAGAGAGGAATCGCCGCCGGATGTAGAGCAGATGGGAGTAATCATCCAGGGGCCTGGACTCCATGCTTTTTATTCCGGCATTGGTTCCCAGGCCGTAAAGGGTTAGCAGGAGCCTTCGCTGCAGTGTTGCCCCTTCCATATTGGATCGCTCGGTTCCACTCCGTAGGAACTGCGTGAAATTCACCCGCAGATCCGCCTCCTTGAGCACGTCCAAAAGGCCAGTACCTTCCCAGCGCCGGTTCACCTCCTGTTTCAGTAGTGCCAGATTCTCTGGATCAGGTAGGGCCTCGAATGGTGTGATTGAAATCCTGAAACCATTCTTCTTGCGTTTGATCTTCACTTTGGGGTTGGATGGCAACGTGCGGTCCAAGCTTTCCAGGCTCCGGGTCAGTTCCTCGCGCAACGACTTGGTGTAGGCCTTCGCGTCCTGCGGGATCCCAAGTTTCCCGTAGTAATAGGCTTTCCGTGCCTCGAAATCCTGGGGAAGATCCTCCTCTGGATTCCGATACCGGCGGCTCCCCACCACCCAGATCTCTCGGCAACGAAGTCTCTCGCGGAGCGCCCTCAAGACACAAATCTCATAGGCGGTCCGGTGGATCTTCTGGGCCTCGCCTTCTCCTTCCAGAACATGTGCCATCCAGTTCGCTGGGACGATGCCCTTCAATGGGACCTGGACCCCTTTCGGGTACGTGGTCCCTTTCTGTCCCAAGTGGGTTTTCAGGATTTCCACGGCCCGTATCACCGACAGGTCCGGCGCGTTGGCGCGGAGTTCCAGGTTGTTCAGCAGCTCGGGCAACATCCTCCGGTAGTGGGAGCGGTAGGAACGCTCCAATGCGGTTCGCACCTTCACTTTGAAGGCGCTACCGCCCTCCACTTCCCGCACGAACGCCTGCATCCACCTCTCGGAGGCTTCGGGAAAAATCACGTCCTCGACGACTCCCTTGGGGGTTCCCAGAGAGGCTTTGGACATCCGGTACAGCTTCACCATCTTCCCGGGAACGCTTGTGAGCGCATCCTCCAGGCCAGCATCGATGCGGCCCTCAGCTTTCTTGGCCATCGTATGGACGGTGCCGATGAGGAGGTCCACCAGGTGGTCGGTGAGATCCTCGCCGCGACGATGGAGATAGGCCGCCTGGAGGGTGGCTTGCAAGGACTCCTCGTGGCGGCGCAACTCGAAAGGCTCTTCGACCGCGGCCCGCCGGGCGTATAGCTCCAGCATCTTGGGCGAAATACCCTTGAACAAGTCCTCCGGCAGCCCGACTCCACGGACCCGATTCAGCCTGGATGCGCCTTCCTTGATGCTCTCCAACCCTGCTTTTCCGGGCTCGCCTTTGAGACCCTGCCAGTCAGTCCATTCAACATCCCCACCCTCCACAAGCTGAGGCTGGAGAAGTGCATCCATGCGCTCGATCATGTGCCGCGAGAGTTTCCTGAACACGCCTTGGGTGAACTCAGCTTCGTGGCGATTGATCGCATCGCTGATGATCCGCTTGAGGCGTTCCGGCCCTGGAGGTTCGATCTTCAGGACTCGGCAGCGGCTCAAGACCGCTTCCATGGCTGCTTCCCGAATCCGGTCCGGACGCTGTTCCTGTTCCAAACCCTCCTTCACCAGCCAATCCTCCAAGTTCCGGCCATCCGCGACCGTGGCTTCGCGAAATCCTTCATGGGCTCGGATGCTGGCGCGGTGGTATTCGATGGACCTCCCCTCCCAGGGGTAGGAAACCCAGGCTTCGGCGTCAACTCCAACCTGCTCTGCCAGATAATTCACGATCTCAGAAGGGACATCTTTGGGTTCACCAGGGAAACGTCCCTCATGCTGGAAAAACTTCAGGAGCACCGCGAAACCAAGCCGCGTCGCACCTCGCTTGTTTTCGATCAAGAATTCCTCGTCAGCTCCGACCCCCCATTGAGCCTTGAGTTCATCGTGGGTCCAGCGACGTTTCATGTCCCCTCACTGATTCATTTTGACTAGAATCATAATGACACGCCGAACGACCCACGCCAGCATTGTGTTTCCAGGGGCCAAAAGCTGAGGAGTTCAATTGATACAGAAGGTGGCCATCTATTGCAGAGTCTCCACGGCAGACCAATCCTGTGAGCGTCAGGAAGGGGACCTCAGGGCCTACGCTGATCGTGCGGGCTACGAGGTGGTGGGTACCTGGAAAGAGACCGGGTCCGGAAGCAAGGACCAGCGACCCGAGCGAAAGAGAGTCATGGCCCTGGCCCAGGATCGGCGCATCGACGCCATCCTTGTCACGGAGCTTACCCGATGGGGTCGCAGTACCATCGACCTGGTACAAACTCTTCAGGACCTCCAGACCTGGAACGTTTCCTTGATCGCCCAAACCGGCCTCCAGTTCGACCTGAGCACCTCACAAGGCAAGCTCATTGCCTCCCTCATGGCCGCCCTGGCCGAATTCGAGCGGGATCTACTCCGAGAGCGGATCCGTTCCGGGTTTGCGGCGGCGAAAGCCAAGGGGCGAACCTTCGGTCGCAAGGCCGGAGAGCGTCCCAAAGCAGACCGTTTCACCCCCAAGGTCCTCCGCCTCCTCGAAGAAGGCCGCTCCTACCGCTTCATAGCCAAAGAACTGAACCTCAGCCCGAACACCGTCATGGGGATTGCCCAACGCCATCGAGCGGTTCAATCAGAGGTCCAATCTTGACCGATTTTGTCGATTTGCGGCTGGTGACAAAAACGTTGGGGTTACCCC
>CAZPUI010000125.1:0-10858 GCA_964589695.1 uncultured Solibacteraceae bacterium
CTGAGGCCGCGCCGCCGTCCGCGCAGCGCGAAGATGGTCGCACCGGCGAGGAAGGTCAACAGGATGGTTCCCTTGGTATGGGCGCACGTTTCTGCGGTCATGGTCTTGGCTCCGAATCAGGTGTGGGAAGGATTGCGTTTGGATTTGAAGAAGGACAGCACGGCGCTGGCCCCCCCGATGAGGCCCCCGAGGATGCGGGCGGTGGTGTTGATGGTTCGTTGGCAGCGGTACTGGAAGTCCTGAACGCTGCTGGCTAACTCACCCACCACCCGAATGGTCGTCATGACTTCTTCGACTGCCGTTTGGAGCGATATCTCCAGGCGGTCAAGCCGCAGGCGAGACACGCGGATATCCTCGGCAATCTGGGAAAGGTCCCTTCTGGAGGAAAGGAGGAGTTCGTCCAGGTAATGGGTGGTGCGCCATGCCAGTACGACCAGGGCAATCAAGGCCAAGGCGAGAATGGCCAGGACTGTGATGAGCGCGACTTCAAGGGTGGGCGACATGGTGGCTCCCCTGGGCCTAGGCTTCCAACTGGGCTTTGAGCATCCAAAGGGCCTTGTCCGCGGCATAACAGGCTTCGGCCAGAAGATCCGCCGTTCCGCGGTCCCCAAGCTGTTCGGCCTTGCGGACGCCTTTGCGGAGTCGCACGGCGTATTTCCCGAAGCGATCCACGAGGGCATCCAGATGGGCTTTGCATTTCACGGCGTTCAGAGGGTATTCCGGCAGATGGGTCAAACTGCCTGCGGCACGGATGGTTCCAAGGGCATGGCCTCCGAGGGCCATGGCGCGTTCGGCAAATTCATCGACGAACCGGACCAGCTGCCCGTGCAGCACATCAGACAACAGGTGGAGACTGTAGAAATCCGGTCCCTTGGCATTCCAGTGGGCCTGCTTCGTCTGATAGGCCAGATCGAGGCTGTCCGCCAGGGATTGATTCAGCAGCTCCACGAGCTCCTTGGTGGTTTCCGCATCGAACATGGCGGGTTCGGCCGTTTCATGTTTCTTGGTCATGACCTGCTCCTGGGGCAAACAAGGAAGGGTGGGGTGGTGCCCTTGGCTGGAAACGGCGAGGCGGGTCGAGGCAGGATCGGTGTTTGATCAACAAGGCCACCAGCGCCGGTTGTCGTTGAGGCATTGGAATGCGGTGGTGTTCCGAAGCCCACGGAATGGCTCCATCGGTCTGGCCTGGATGCCCCTCCGGGGGGTTTGGTTGTACCGTTTTTGCCAGGCCAGCTTGACCCGGAGGTCGGCCAACCGTGGATCCTCTAAAGTTCTTCGTGTGCCTCGCATGGGGACCTAGACCACTTTTCTGCCCTGGATGATCCGCACCAGGACAAGGACGACCGCAACGACAAGCAGCACGTGGATGAAGGCCCCCATGGTGTAGCCACTCAATAGCCCGAGTGCCCACAACAGGACCAGCAGGATGGCAATGGATCCAAGCATGAAAACTCCTTGTGATGGCTCAAGATGGCGCGGGCAATGGCGATCCACCCGGAGGTGGTGAGGTGGGATCAGGATTTCTTAACCGTCATCCGGTTCTTCACCTGCTTGACCCCGTGGATATCCTCGGCAAGCTTGGTGACCAGATCCTTCTCTGCACCGCTGTTGACTTCCCCACGCAAGGTCACCACCCCGTTCTTGGTGACCACCTTGGTGGCCAGGACATGGGTGGATTTGTGGAACAGGAGGGTCGTCTTGAGCTGGGCGGTGATGGACGCATCATCCACCTTGTCGCCAAAAGTGCGTTTCTCCGTGGGGGTCGAGACCGTCATGTTGTTGCGGACGGAGGTCACGCCCAGGACATCCTTGGCATAGGCTGTGGCCAGGTCCTTCTGGGTTTCGGAGTCGGCCTTTCCCGAAAGGGTCACCACCCCCTTGTCGGTGCTCACCTCCGTGGAGGTGCCGCTCACATTCTTGTGGAAGATCAAGGCCGCCTTGACCTTCGTGGAGATCCAAGTGTCGGAGTGCTCCGTGGGCTGCTCACCGACCAGGGTGAGCTGATTGTCCACCTTCTTGACGCCAGGAAGCCCGCTGACCGTCTCTTCGGCGAGGAATTTGTGGTAATCGCGGGCGACCGTGCCCTTGAGGGTGACGACCCCATGGGAGGACGTGACCTGGATCCGATCGTCCTTCAGGTAGGTCCTGAAGTTGTAACTGTCTTTGGCGGCCGCCACGATCCGGTCATCTTGGTTCTTTGCCTGAAGGGGCGAACCCACCACCAGGACCAAGGCTGGGACGGAAAGGTAGGCGAGTCGGGTTTTCAGTTTGCTGACGAGCATGGGGTGATCTCCTTGTGGGGCCCGGGTGATGGGGGTTCTTAGGGCGCACAGCGGGCTGGTGAGAGGCCAGGTTGGGCCGCCACCAGGCGCCGGAAGGTCCAGGCGCCTGGTGGATGGTGGACTCAGGTGAACTACTTTTTGAAAGGAGCGGGTTTGGGCTGCCTTGCGGGTTTTCCTTCCGCGTCTTTCCGTGCCCCACCCTTGGGCAGCACCCTGGGGCCATGTTTCGGCGCTTCGTCATGCTTGGACTCATGGCGCGAAAGGTCATCGACCTTGCGTGAGGCTTGGAGCGCGGGCTTCGAGTTGGCGGTCATGGCGGGGCCTATTTTTTGGGGTAATTAAAAACGATATTGACCCGCCGGTTTTCCTGTCGGCCTTCGGCGCTGGTGTTGTACGCCGTGCGTCGATTGCGCCCGAACCCCTCGGCGGTAAGCCTGGAGCGGGCCACGCCGAAGTTGTCGACCAGGTAGTCCACCACGCTCTGGGCGCGTTTCTGCGATATCTCCATGGCCAACTTCGGGGTGGCCTGGAGGTTGCCGGTGTGCCCTTCCACGGTGGCGGTGGCGGTGGGATTGGCCTTCAGATAGTTCGCAACCTTCTGGAGTTCTCCGTTGTATTCAGGCCGGATGAAGGTGCTGGTCTGATCGAATTCCAAGAGCATGGCCATGGTGATCCGGGCAGGCACCACCGGCAGGCCGGAAATGTCCGTGGCACAGGCGATGACGGCCCCGATGCGCCGGTTCGCGCGCTTCCCTTCTTCCGTGAGGTTGTCGCCGATGGGGCGGGAATCCCCATACCCCACGGCCGTCAAGCGGGAGGGTGCGATGCGCAGGGTGGTCACCAGGTAGTTCATGACGTGTTCCGCACGACTCTGGGAGAGTTTCATGTTGTGGTCGTAGCCGCCTATGTTATCGGTGTGGCCCTCGATGACGGCGGTGGTGTCGGGGTACTTGGTCAGGAAGGTCCCGACCACGGACAGCTTTTCCAGATCGTCCCGCTGGATTTCTGCGACATTCACCTCGAATTGAAGGTCGAGGATGGTGCAGTACTGCTGGGTGAACACCGGAATGGGCACCACGACAAGTTTGGGCGGAGGTGGGGGGGGATCAGGCACGGGGGCCACGGGCACCACCTGGGGTGGCGGCGACCAGGGCGGAGGTGGCTCAGGGGCATGGCGGCCAAACCTGAAGAGCAGGCCAAGGGAGGCCATGTCGATGTCCCCCTGGTTTCCCACGGCATCATCGATCCGGTAGCGCTCGGCTTCGGCGCGCATGCCGAAGGAACGGGTGAAATCGTACTGCAGACCCCCCCCAAATTTGAGGCTGGAGGTGCGGTGGCTGGGGTTGGGCTGGAGCACGTTGACCATACCTGTGCCGCGGAAGGTATCCTTGGCTTCGGCGTAGTTGACGCCGACTCGGCCAAAAAGTGAGAACTTGCGTGTAAAGGGGATATTCAGGACTGCATCGAGGTTGATCCCATTGAGCTTGATAGTTCCGTCCAAGGTCCCCGAAGGAACCGTGACGGCGTGGAACCCGAAGGCACCGAGATCGAAATACCCAGCCTCGAAGGAGAGATACCGATTCAACTGGTAGCCACCAAAGATCTTGAAGGCGTTGTCACGATCATCTTCAGTCAGGCTTGAAACATAAAAGCCATGTCCAAGAAGGTTACTTGTGATCCTTACATCATCGATGGAGGCGCGGGACTGACCGATGTTGAAACCGGCGTACCATCCACGATCCTGGGCCATGGCGTGGGTTCCGGCAATGACCCAAAGGGCGACCATCCCCATTTTCCATGATGCGCGTGCGAGCTTCATATCATCTCCTGTGAAAGTGCTTCGAAGGTCTTGATTACATGGGTGGAACGTTGATGATCGTGTTGACAACCGTCACCGAGGCTCCCAGAGAGAGCGCCCGTCCATTCAGGGTCGCAAGGGCGACATTGCCGGCGGTGGAGATGGAGACGCCAGCCTGGGCAATGATGGTTCCCACCATGGTCCCCCCGCCCCCAGCATTGATGGTGGCGAAGCTGCCCACCTGCCAGAAGACGTTCTTGGCCTGAGCCCCGCCCACGAGCGTCACGCTCTGGGGGAAAGCTGCCCCCGGCCCACCGACGGTGAGGGTGGTGGCCATCTGGAAGACCCAGGTGGCATTGGGATCACCCTGCGCATCGAGGGTCAAGTTGCCCCCGCGAATCATGAAGGAGCCCGAAGCGGCCGTGTAGACACCCGGTGCCAGAACAAGACTTCCAAGGTTGCCCGCACCTGGATCGGGACCCATGGGCATGGCCACCAGCGCGTTGTAGGCGGCCAGGCCAGCGGCTCGGGCCGCGGTGGCGATGGCGAAGGTCACTGCCGTGCCCTGGGAAGGACAGGCGACCGTGGGCGGCGGTGGGGCCGTGTAGATGTTGCCGTTGACAAATCCGATGTTCAGGGGGGTCTCCGTGTATTCGCAGCCGCCCCCTGCGTTGTGGAAGCCGGTGACGGCGGTGGAGACTGCCGTGGTTCCGATGTCGCCGTTGATCACGGTCAGCACACCCTGGTTGGTCATTCCTGCCGAGCCACCAAAGGCGCCGAAGGGTTGAATGGCGCCCAAGGCTGGGGGCGTGAGGCAGACTCCCGTGGCGGGACCGGCCGTGAAGCTCCAGATCTTGTCACTGATCATTCTGTTGGCCGGGATCGCGAGATCCTTGACCCCAGTGGCTCCGCCCTTGAGGGTCGCCTGGTAGGTGACACCATTTGTAAGCGGGTTGAGCGGGGTGAAGGTGGCCGTCTGGCCGGTGGCAGCATCCAGCACCACGGATGCGGCGATCACGGAGACGGGGCCCGGGGCGGTCAGGGTGAAGGTGGCCGTGTTGACCGTGGCAGGGTCCATGCGAAGGCCCGACGGAACGGCAAAGGTGGCGTTGATGGTGGCCGTGGGACACACATTGATGGCCCCGGCGGCGGGCTTGGTCGAAAACACCGTGATATCCGCCGGCGGAATGGGTGCGGCGGTTCGGAAGGTCCACACGTAGTCACTGGCAGCGGGAAGGGGAGCCTGGTTGCCCGCAAGGGCATTCCCCGCCAGATCCTTGGCGGCCATGGTGACCGTGGCGGTGTAGACCGTGTCCGCAAGCAGCAGGGCGACAGGTGTGAAGACAGCCATGCGGGCGGCATAGGAAACCCCGCCTGCAATTAGAACCCCACCCGGGCCGGTCACCTTGAAGGTGGCAGCCGTCAGCGTGGCGGGGGCCATGTCCTCGGTGAACGCGGCGGTGATGGCCGTGTTGGTGGGCATGCCCGTGGTCGGTCCCGGGATGGTTGTGGCCGGAACGGTGAGGGTCACCCGGGGGCGGGTCGTGTCCGGCGCGGGGCCGGTCCTGAAGGTCCAGACATAGTTGCTGGCGGCAGGCAGGGGAGCCTGATTACCGGCAAGGGCGTTGCCCGCCAGATCCTTGGCCGCAAGGGTTACGGTGGCGGTGTAGGTCGTATCGGCCAAAAGCAAGGCCACGGGTGTAAAGATCGCGGTCCTGGCGGCATAGGTGACACCGCCTGCGACGTCCACGCCCGCAGTGGTCAGCGTGAAGCTCGTGCCGTTGATGGTGGCCGGGAGCATGTCCTCCGTGAAGGCCGCGGTGATGGCCGTGTTGAAGGCCACGCCCGTGGTGGGACCGGGAGCCGTGGTCGCTGGGACCGTGAGGGTCACCCGCGGCCGGGTCGTGTCCGGGGCCGCATCTGTGGTGAAGGTCCAGATGTAGTTGCTGGCCGAGGGCAGGGGAGCCTGGTTCCCCGCGAGTTCATTACCCGAGAGATCCGTGGCGACCACCGTGATCATGGCCGTGAAGGTCGTGCTGGCGGCCAACAGTGCGGAGGGCGTGAAGGTGGCCATTCGGGCGGCGTAGGTCACGCTGCCTGCCACGGGCACCCCGCCGGGGCCTTTCACGGTGAAACTGGCGCCGGTGATGGTGCCGGGGATCATGTCCTCCGTGAAGGCTGCCGTGATGGCTGTGTTGAAGGGCACGCCCAGGGTAGGCCCGGGGAGTGTCGTGGCGGGAACCGTCAGGGTGATGCGCGGGCGGGTCGTGTCCGGGATCGGATCCGTCGTGAAGGTCCACACGTAGTTACTGGCGGCAGGGAGGGGAGCCTGGTTGCCGGCAAGGGCATTGCCCGCAAGGTCCGTGGCTCCGCTGGTCACCGTGGCGGTGTAGGTCGTGTTGGCCGCCAGCGCCACCGTCGGGTGGAAGGTCGCGGCTCCCGAGGCATAGGTCACGGTGCCTGCCAGGGGCACACCACCCGGCCCTGCGACGGTGAAGTGCGCCAGGCTGATCGTGATGGGATCCATGGCTTCCGTGAAGGCCGCCGTGATGGCCGTGTTGGTGGGCGCACCGGCGGTGGGCCCGGGAAGGGTCGTGATGGGGTTCGTGAGGGTCACCCGGGGCCGGGTCGTATCTGGCGCGGGGTCGGTGGTGAAGGTCCAGATGTAATTGCTCGGACCGGGATAGGCCGCCTGGTTGCCGGACAACCGGTTGCCTGCCAGGTCCCTGGCGGCAAAGGTGATGGTGGCGGTGTAGGTCGTGCTCGTGGCAAGACCCGCAGCGGCTGTGAAGACGGCCGTTCGCGAGGCATAACTCACGCTCCCCACGACGGCGCCCCCGGGACCCGACACCGTGAAGCTGGTCAGGTTGAGGGTGCTCGGATCCATGTCCTCGGTGAAGGCCGCGGCAATGGAAGTATTGGTCGCGGCGCCCTCGGTGGGGCCCGGCACGGTCGTGGCAGGCACCGTGAGGGTGACCTGGGGTGGTGCCGTATCGTCCGCCGCCCCGGTGGTGAAGGTCCAGATATAGTTGCTGGCCCCGGGCAGGGGGGCTTGATTGCCCGCCAGGGCGTTGCCCGCCAGGTCGGTGGTGGCCACCGTGATCGTGGCGGTATAGGTGGTGGAGGATGCGAGACTGCCCACCGGCGTAAAGACGGCAATGCGGGAGGCATAGGACACGCCGCCAGCGACAAGTGCGCCGCCGGGCCCCGTCAGGTAGAAGCTGGAGGTGGTGAGGGTGGAAGGCGCCATGTCTTCCGTGAAGGCCGCGGCGACGGCCGAGTTGCGGGCCACCTCCGTCCGACCAGGAATCATGGTCACGGGCACGGTCAGGGTCACCCGTGGTCGGGTGGTATCAGGCGCCGGGCCCGTCCTGAAGGACCACTCGTAGTTGCTGGCCGAAGGCAGCGGCAGCATGTTGCCCGCAAGGGCGTTGCCCGCCAGGTCGGTGGCTCCCATGGTGATGGTGGCCGTGTAGGTCGTTTCGGAGGCAAGGGCAACGGCGGGTGCAAAGACCGCCGTCCGTGAAGCGTACGAGACGCCCCCAGGAATGGCGGCACCTCCAGGCCCTTTCACCGTGAAGGTGGCCCCCGAGATCGTGGTGGGCGCCATATCTTCCGTGAAAGCCGCGGCAATGGTGGTGTTGATGGGTACGTTGGTCCGAATGGGAGAGGCCGTGGGGGGCACGGTGAGCGTCACCCGGGGTCGAGTGGTATCCGGCGCAGGCCCTGTCCTGAAACTCCAGATGTAGTCGCTGGCGCCCAGCAAGGGTGCTTGGTTGCCCGCCAGTGCATTGCCCGCAAGGTCCGTGGCACCACTGGTGATGGTGGCCGTGTAGGTCGTGTCCGACGCAAGGAGCACGGAAGGCGTGAAGACCGCCGTCCGGGAGGCATAGCCCACCCTGCCGGCAATGGCCGAGCCGCCAGGTCCCGTCAGCAGGAAGGTGTTGCCCGTGAGGGTCGCGGGGGCCATGTCTTCGGTGAAGGCCGCGGCAATGGCGGCGTTGACGGGAAGGCCGACGTTGGGCGGAACGGCTGTGCTCGGGTTGGTGAGCGTCACCCTGGGCCGGGTGGTGTCCGGCGGCGAAGGCGTTCGGAAGGTCCAGATGTAGCTGCTCGGGCCGGGCAAGCTGCCCTGGTTGCCCGCCAGCGCATTGCCCGCAAGGTCCGTGATGGCGGTGGTGAGGGTCGCCGTGTAGGTCGTATCGTAGGTCAGCTGGGCGGTGGGAAGGAAGGTGACGGTCCGATCGGCAGGTGCGTAATTCACGCCGCCGTTCAGGGGCACACCGCTGGCCGAGACTTCCACCCGGACACTGCCCCCGTGGAGGGTCGTGGGATCCATGGCTTCGGTGAAGGTTGCGGAGATGGGCGAAGCAATGGACACCCCCAGGGTGGGGCCGGGAATCGAGGTCCCCGGCACCGTACT
Organism: uncultured Solibacteraceae bacterium; assembly: GCA_964589695.1. Lineage (GTDB taxonomy): Bacteria > Acidobacteriota > Holophagae > Holophagales > Holophagaceae > CAZPUI01. The sequence continues at coordinate 8,504 of CAZPUI010000125.1, forward strand.
CTGCACCCTGGGACGGGTGGTGTCGGGGACGGGACCGGTCGTGAAGCTCCACTCGTAGGGATTCGCCAGGGCGATGCCATGGGCAAGGCTTCGGGCCCCGGTGATCTTGGCGGTGAAGCGACTTTCGGGTGTCAGCGTGGTCCCGGGCGTGGGTGTGAAGGTGGCCATGGTGCCGGCGGCGTTCAGGGTGACCTGACCCGTGGGGGAAGCGCCGGGTGCGGCGCAGGTCACCGTGAAGGTGGCGGTGCCGCTGATGGGGGCCATGGCTTCACTGAAGGTGGCTGTGACCACGGTGTTGCTGATGGGCACACCCATGGCGCCGTTGAGAGGCGTTACCGAAAGCACCATGGGTGGATAGATCGCGTGCCCTCCGCCTCCCAGGATGGGATCCCGCCCTTCATCTCCGCTCTTGCATCCTGGTGCCAGGGCAACCAGGACAAGCGACATGGGCAGCACCATGCGCTTGAGGATTGAGTTTAAGTATTTCATTGGATCCCTTTCTTGGGTTGATCCGCGAAGACATAGAGGTTCTCGGCCGACCCGGGGTCGGCTTGGGTGTGCGTGCATGGGGTCATTCAGGGCAGGGGGAGCTTGCTCCTGCCAAGGTGGGTTCAAAACCGATAGGTGATGCCGGCATTCAGGGAGGCGAGGTTGCCGCCATGGATCGACACTGTGGTGAGCCGCACTTGGTAGCCCAGGTTGCGGTTCACGTCATACCCACCCCCAAGGTCGAACCCGAAGCCCAGGGCGCTCTCGGATCGGAGCCGGTTGGGGCGGGCCGGGTTGTAGTTCTGCAGGGAGATTCCGGCCAGGACATAGGCTCCGGTCTCGCCGCGGCCAAGGTGGTAGGTGTAGTCGGCCCCAAGGCCCAGGGAGGCCACGGTCCCGTAATCCTTCTTTTCATAGAAGGTCAGATCCGCTCGACCCAGAAGTCCGTGCCCATTGCGGAAATCCCAGGCACCGAATCCCCCGACCTGCAATCCCAGGTTGGCAGAATCGCGCAGATCACCGATGGGTACGCAGATGGATCCTTGCACGCCCAGGCGGACGTCGGCCGCAGAGGCGGAGGGAAGGGCAAGGACAACCGCAAGGAGGGGAAGGAGGCGTTGAAGGGTGGTGCTGAGGTGCAGGTTCATGTGGCGAGCTTTCGTGGTGTTCCGTGAACTATTTGCTTCGTTCGACTTCGGTGGAAAAGACGGGGTCGTGGGTAGGCTCCGAAACCGTGCTGCTCACCTCGGGCGTCACGAACAGCTGGAACCGCGCATGGGGCGTCATCGTTTCCAGTTTTCCTTCGAGGTTGTCATTCAACTTCAGGGCACCAATGTTCTGCTTGGCACCCTCCCGGGGCTGCACCCAGACGACATAGACTTTCGCGTCCGCTGCCACCCTGGAGGGCGGGGCAAGGTGCTTGACGTGGACAATGAGCTTGGTGTTGCCGTTGTCGCCCTCCGTGGCCTTGACCGTGCCCTGGGCCGCCGGGACGCCTTCCGTGGACACCATGTTCTGGGGTTTGTTACAGGCCATGGTCAGCAGGCTCAGGAGGCCGACACCGGCGGGCAGGATGAGTGAGAGCACACCGTGCCTGATGATTGAATTGCGAGATCCCATGGTTTGACTCCTCATGTAGGGTGGGGACTCCGAACTGCACCATTGATGCCAATGTGGTTGATCCTTTAGATTCATGTATTTACGTTGCCAACGGATCCGCTGGCAGACCCGCGGTCGATCAAGATGATCTGGATTCGCCCTCAATTCGGAGGAAACGGGGGCACCGAGGGGGCCGACCACCGGTTCCCCTTCTCCAGGGCCACGGGGTGAGCCCCCTGCCTGAACCCACGGCGGCATCATATTGATCGGGAAGCCCCATCAAAACGAACGCTTCGTCCCTGATCCAGGGCGTCCTGGCCCGAACCTCCCCTGGGCGCGTGGGCCGTGGGGGTTGGCGCGAAACCTGCTGCGCCATGCGTTCGGAGCGCGTGGTGCTCGCACCTGGCGTGTGAATCACGGACATCCTCGGAGCCTGCGATCAGGGAGACATCATGCATAGCCACCCCGAAGTCCTTACGAAATTTGTTGAACTGGTCGTTGCGGCCTTGGACCCTTTGGCCAAGCGGGGGCAGCTACCCCGGGCGGTGGCCCGGATCCCGCACCGAATCATTTCCCTGGTGATGGAGCTCCCGAGGGGAGACCGCCGACCACGTGCGCTCCAGACCCGATTCACCCGTGCTTCCAACTGATCCTGAGGTGGTCAAACCCGAGCTCGATCCCCCACGTGCGGTACGAACCAAGAACCTGAGTCCTGCAGCGGCCTGGCATGGCATGACGCCAGAGGCCGTGATCGCCCAGGTCGGATCC
>CAZPUI010000126.1:0-10791 GCA_964589695.1 uncultured Solibacteraceae bacterium
GGGCCCGGGCCAGGCGAAGGGCCAGGGTGACCCGTTCCGTTTCATCCCCCCGGGCGGAGGATTCCAGGGGCACCAGGGCGGCGCTGGGGTCCTTCTGGCGATACCGGGCCAGGGTTTCCAGAACGTACCAGGCATTCCCGGGATTGGCGCCCCAGAGGGCCCCGGGGAGACGGCCCCGGTCCACGCCCTCGCCCACCACCTGGTCATCGCCCTTTTCCAATAACTCGCCCTGGGCGTTCCGCCGCAGGGCGAAGGCGGGCCAGGTCCACTGGGCATCCTCACCCAGGACCTCCCCCACGGTGCGGGGGCCCCGAAGGCGACGGAGGATGGGATCCTCCGCGGCCCCGGCCTCGCCCTTGAGCAGCCGTTCCAGGGCCAGGATGGCCCCGTCGGCGGCCTGGGCCCGGGCGATGAGCACGGGGTCCCTGGAAGCGCTCTGGTCCCAGAACCGGTACCAGGTGGTGCGGGTGGTGGGGGGGACGAGGGCCAACACGGGGCCCATGTCCCAGCCCCGGGCCCCCAGGGACCAGAACCGATCCCATAGCCTGCGTTCGCCCACCATCTGGGCCAGTTCCTGGATCCAGGTGGCCTTGCCCGCCACGGCCCGGGTGAAGGTGCCCAGGGTCTTCCGATCACTCAACCAGATCAGGCAGTCCTGACGCTCGTTCGGATGGAGCCCCTCGCCCGAGTGAACCCGGCTCAGCATGGTCTTCCAGTGGGATTCCAGGAAGGCCAGGAGCTCCTCGGCCCGATCCCGGCGGGCCAGGTCCGCGGTCCAGAGCAGTTCGAGATTGGGCATGAAGAACCTGTAGCCACCTTGGACCTCGCCCACCAAGCCCTTGCGGGCCGTGTCCAGGAAACGGGGTGTGGCCTGGGTCTGCCAGGGGCCGGAAGTTCCGGCGATATACCGCTGGACCACGGCGTAGGATGTGGGTTCCGTGAATTCGGCGGCCTCCACGAAGGGCCACCAGGTGTTCAGGGCACCCCCGTCGAAGCCCTCCTTGGGGTAGATCCGGTCCACCAGGAAGTTCAGGACGGCTTCCCGCTGCTCGGCCCGTGCCAAGGTCTGGAAGGGCTCCGCCAGCTGCTGGAGCCGTTCGCGATCCGTGTCCACCTCCAGCAGGGCCGGAAAGGCCCCCGCCAGCAGGGCCAGGCGGGCCTGCTCCTCGAAGTCGACCTTGGAACCCGCCAGGGCACGCACATCCCCCTGGGGGCTCAGGATGCGCAAGGCCTGGTCCGGCAGCCCGGCCTGGGCCAGACGCACCACGGCCCGGGCCTGACGCTCCTCGAGTTCCTTGGTTTGGTCCTTGAATTCCCGTTCGAAGGCCTTGAGGGCGGCGACCTCCACCTCCAGGGCCTTGCCGGGGAGGTTGGCCCGGGCATAGAGCCCGGAGCGCCAGCCCGCGACCCGCTCATCCGCGTCCCGGGTGCGGTTCCACCCCTCCAGATAGTCCGCAGCCTCCGGGATGCGGTCCGCCAGGATCAGCAGGTCCACGGCCTCGCGCCACAGGGATTCCTGTTCTGGGCGCACGGCCACGGCGGCCTTGGCGGCGGTGAGGGCACCCTCCACCTGGTGCATGGCCTGGCGGAGGTCCCGGACGGCCACGGCCCAGCGCGCATCCCGGGGACTCCGCTGGTGCTGGCGCTCGAAGAATCCCAGCAGTTCCTGGGCCTTGCCGGCCCTGCCTGCGGAGCGGTGGGCGGCCTGGAGCCAGGCGCGGTCCGTGCGCCGGTTCAGGGCCTCGATCCAGAGCCCCAGGGCCCCGGCGCCCTCCAGGTCCGCCGCCAGGGCCAACTGATGGTAGAGGTCGGCGTGGTGGTCGGGCAGGCGGGGCTCCTCCGCCTTGGCCAGGGTCATGGGGTCCCAGTCCCTGCGCTCCCGCAGGGAGAGCCGGGCCAGGGTGTGGAGGGCCCCCAGCCTGGGTTCGGGGGCGAGGTCGGGGCTGGCCAGGAGGGCCTCCACGGCCTTGCGGGCCCGGGGCAGTTCGGCGGCGGCCAGGGCTTCCTGGGTGAGGCGCTGGAGCAGGCCTTCCCGGTGGGGGGTTACGGCCTTGGCCACGGCGGCCTCCAGCAGGTCCCGGGCCTCCCGCCCCTGCTGGGTGCGACCCAGGAAGTCCAGGTGGTCTTCCAGGATGCCCAGGCTCCAGGGATAGCGATGGCCCAGGGTCTTCCAAGCCGCAGTGGCCTCGGCCTTGTCCAGGGTGCGCTCCATGAACCTGGCACGCTGGACTTCCGCGTTCATGCGGGTGGGACCCTCGGGCAGACGGGCCACGCGACCCGCCAGGCCCGCCCAGACGGCATTGGCCTCGGTGGGGCGCTTCGTTTCCGCCAGCCATTCCGCCCGCTCCACCTCCAGGCGGATGCGCTCCCCTTCGTCCGGGCAAAGCTCCGCCCGGCGAGCCCGGACCTGGTTCTGGAAGTCCAGACTCCGGGCCTCGGTCCAGCGGGTGGCCTGGATCCCTGATCCCGTGAGCCAGTTCTCCAGGGCGTCCAGGAAGTTCGCCCGGCTGGCCTTGGGGGCCATGGTGGCAACCTTCTCCAGCAGCAGGGTGGCGATGTCCTGGAGGGCCGTCCGTTTGGCGGGGCGGTCCTGTTCCCGGGCCTCGGCCCGGGCCTGTCGTCCCAGGGGATCGTTGGGCAGCTCCACCTGGTCCATCCAGGCATCCATGAAATGGGCTTCGCCGGGCTCGGGCAGGTGCAGGTTCGCCAGGGGCAGGAAGCCCTCCAGGGCGCGCTCATCCTCCGCCACCCCGGGGCGGAGGGCCTGGATGCGGCGGGCCACGATCCCGAAAATGCGGGGACGGGCCAGGAGCTTGCTCAGGCGGCTGACCACCCTGAGGTCATTGCCCCCCTGGAGGCCCGCCAAGTATTCGTTCACGGCCCCCTCCAGGTCCTTGACCCCTTCCCGCAGCACCCCGGTTTCGAAGGCGAAGAAGGTGGGCTGCTGGATGCGCACCCGGCCCTCCTCCACCACCTTCAGGGCCTCCCGCTCGTGGCCGTAATCCCAGAGCAGGGTGGCTAGTTCGGAAATGCGGGTGGGATTGAGGGGATCCTGCGCCACGATGGGCTTCCAATCCTGAAGGGCCAGGTCCGGTCGACCCCGGTCCTCCTCCAGCTCGCCCAGCTGGGTCCAGAGGGCCGTGGGATCCTTCAGGGCCGGCGCCGTGCGCGCCACCAGGGCACGCGCGGTCGCGGCATGGCCGCTGTCCAGGCCATTGAGGGAGCGATGGAGGGAAAAGACCCGCTGGGCCAGGTCCCCGTTCCCGGGATAGGCCGCCGCCAGGCGATCCGCGGCAGGGGAAGCCTTCTCGAAGCGGCTGAGTCGGGACCAGCCCTCGAAGAGGAGCAGGTCCTCCATGGGGCCCCGGTCCTGGCGCTGCTCCAGGGCCTGGAGCCGGGCTTCCAGGTCCCCAGACCGCATGATCTGGGCGAAATGGGATTCCCGTTCGCCCGCATCGGCGAAGAGCACGGCCCATTGCCGGGTCTCCATCAGCGCATCGGGCACCACCACGGGGTACGAACGTTGGGGGTTGCGGGAATACCTTGACTGGTCCGTGCGGGCCCAGGTGCTGGCGGTCCACAGGTGCCCCTGGGCCTCCTTCAGCACCCGCGGGCTGTGGGGGAAGCGCTCCAGGGCCTTGAAGCGGATCCAGTCTGCCCAGGCCACCATGCGGGGTTGGAGATTCACGGTGGGCTGATCGGGTACCACCATGTTGCCCCCGCCCGGCCCGGCGATGCTAAAGATCCTGGCGGTGCGGAAACTCGTGGCCACCTTCTCCGCCAGGGCCCGAACCTCCGCCTGCTTGCCCCTGCGGGTATACCAGCGGGCCAGGCGGTTCCAGATCCCCGGCTCCTGGAACCGGGCCAAGGCCGCCTCGTACCGCGGACCCAGTTCGTCGTCCAGCTTCCAGTGCGTGAGCCGTTCCGTCAGGGCGAACCAGAGGTCCTCCGCCTGAGGTAGGCGGTCCATTTCCCCCAGGAAGAGCTTGAGGGTGGTGAGGTGGGAGGGGTCCCGGTGCTCCAGGCGGGCCTTGGCCTCCTCCAGCAGGGCGGCGTAGGTCGTGGATTCGGACCTGCGCCCATAGGTTTCGGAGTCATACCTGGGGGTGGCCTCGGCGTGATCCTCGCCCTCCGAAGCGTCGGCACCCGCGTCTTCCCCAAGGGGCTCGCGCCTCAGCCGGGTCCCCAGCTGGGGTTGACTCCCACCGGGGGCCATGAAACGCAGCCGGGCCTGGTAGAGGGCCAGTTCCTCCTCCACCGGGCGTCGCACCTGGCGCAGGGCCAGCAGGGCCGCCGCCCGGGCTCCGTCCGCCTCCTGGGGGGTGCCCTGGAGGGCCAGGGGGAGGAGGGCCAGGGCCTTCTCCCCTTCGCCCCGGGTCACGTGGCGGTGCATGAAGGCCACCCGCAGGGCGGGCAGGGCCTGATGCTTGGGGGCGCGGGTGGCCAGTTCCTGGCCCAGGGCCAGGGCCGTGGCGAAGGTACGGTCCGGGAGCTGATGGTCTTCCAATCGGCGCAGGCTCTCGGCCCCATCGAAATTGGTGAGAAGGAAGGCAATGGCCCCGGTCCAGAAGCCCGGGGTGCGGTCCAGGGCGGCGGCCCAGACGTAGGGCTCGTCGTTGGCGAGGCCCAGGGCCAGGGGGCGACCCCCGGCCTGGAGGGCCAGGTGGGCCAGGGGGGCCAGGTCACTGGTCTGCTCTCCAGGGCTGCCCAGGTGGGCCGCCGCCAGGGCGGCCCGGAAGGCCTCGGGCACGGCGTTCACTTCGCCGTAGAGGCGGGTCATCAGCAGGTGATCCGCCCGGGTGAAGGTCCCTTCATGGCGCCGCTCCAGCTGCCGCACCAGGTCCAGGGCGGCCCGGCCCTGGCCCTTGCCCTGGAACCAGGTGGCCAACCGCACCAGGGCGGCCGTGTCGAATTTCTGCTCGAGGGTCCGGCGCCAGACCTGGGGCGTCTTGGGGGCGGCCTTATCCACCTTCTGGGCGAAGGCCTTGCGGAAGTCATGGCTCCGGGGTTCGGCCACCGCCTCGTCCAGGACCCCCAGGGCCCCGGTGTGATTCCCGTGGTCCGCCAGGAGGTCCGCCCGGAGCAGCAGGCGCCTCTCGGGGAGAAGGGCCTGGGTGGCCTTCAGGGCGGATTCGGCCTCCGCCAGGCGACCGGCCTTCTCCAGGGCCCGGAAGCCCTCCTCGAAGGCCTGGGCGTCCTGGGGGAAGGCCTGGGCCCGGGCCAGGCGCAGGGCGATGGGATCCGCCAGCTGGGGAAAGCGATCGGCCCAGGTGATGCGGAGGTCCGATAGGTTGCGCTTGGATTCGGGGGGAAGGCCCGGCAGGGCCCGCTCCGCGGCCCGGAAGGCCGCGGCCATCTCCCGGTGCTCCGCGGCCCAGCGGGCGGTCTCCTCCCAGGCCGCGGGACCCTCGAGCCCTGCCCACTTCTCCATGGCCGCCAGGGCCCCGGGACGGTCCCCCAGGGCCAGTCGGGCCTCTGCCAAGTGGCGCAGGGCGGCGTTTTCCTTACGAGCCTCCAGGAGTTTGGCCAGTTCCGCGGTGGGGGTGGGGAAGTGGACCTCATGGCCGTCCACCTTGGCGAAGCGGGTGGCCACGGCATAGAGCCAGTCCGAGGGGGTGAGGTCCTCCCAGGCCAGGTGGCCGCCCACCAGGGCGAAGGGCAGGACCCAGGCGAAGGTGCGTGCGCGGCTCATTGCCGGACCTCCACGGTGGTGCGGGCGAACCCGCGGTTCTTGGCGCCGTCCACGGCCTCGAAGAAGACGTCCTGGCGTCCCTTGGTCTGGGGCGGCAGGTGAACCAGGCCGATGGAGGCCTTGGCGCTGGGATCCCAGCGCAGGGGCACCGGGGGGAGGTCCCCCACCCGGGCCTGGAGCAGGACCACATCGCCGTCCGTGCGGGCCTCCAGCCGCAGCGGCTCTCCGGCCCGGGCGGTGGCGGGCAGGGCCGGGCGAATCACCGGGGCCTTGCCGTCCAGCACGAAGTGCTTGGTCTCGGTGACCGTGGCACCGCTGGCATCCCGCACCAGGATGCGCACGGGGTGGCGGCCGTCCTTGAAGCCTTCGGGCACCAGGAAGCGGCCCTCCCAGCGGGTGGTGCCGGGGCAGCGCACCAGGTCCAGGCGCAGGCCGAAGGGAAAGAGGGCCACGGCGGCGACGGTGCCCGCGTCGCAGTCCACCCGGAGCACCGGGTCCCCGGGTTGGATGAGCCGGGGCCTGAGCAGGGCGCGGGGGGCCGCCAGGAAGGCGGTGTAGGGGGTGACGAACTTGTAGCGCTTGGAGGGGGCGATCACCTCCTCCACCCACTCCCTTTTCTCGCCCTCGGCCTCGATCTTTGCCAGAAGGTCATCCACCCGGGCCCGGGCCCAGCGTCGGGGCAGGTCCCGGGCCTCCAGGGCCCGCTCCGGCAGGTCGGCGGTGATCTGGGCCTTCCCCTTGGGGAGGGGGAGTTCCCAGGTGAGGTTGGACTGGGGCGTTTCGTAGCGGCCCACCCACCCGCTCAGGCTCCCGGCCTCCAGGGGCTGCACCATCACGGGATAGATATGGCGCAGGCGGGGCTTGCCCCCGGTGACGGTGAAGGGTTGCTCCTCCCCGACGGAGGTCTCGGCCTCGGGAATCCGGGGGTCCAGAAGGCGCTGGAAGAAGAGATCGGCCTCCAGCTCCGTGGCGGTGGGGGAAAGGACCTGGGAGGACGCGGCACGGAGACCCTCCCGGGCCTCGCCCGTGGTGACGAGGGTCGAGAGGGTCAGGGGGCCCAGGGCCTCCCGCAGGGCCTTGGAGGTGACCGGGGCCTCGCCGCTGGTCACGAGCAGGACCTGGCCCTGGGTGCCCAGGAGGTTCCGGGCGGCCTTGAGGGCCGCCGGGAGGTTGGCGCCAGGGGCCAGGGGCCGGTTGCGCAGGTTCGCCAGTTCGGCTTCGATGTCCCGGGGTGTGCTGGGGCGAAGGGCCTTGGGCTCCACGGGCAGGCGGTCGAAGGGTACCAGGGCGAAGCGATCCCCGGGCCGAAGTTCCCCCAGCACCCGCACCAGGTGGCCGTAGCCCACTTCCAGCCCACCCCAGCGGTGGCCCAGGGAGGTGTCGAAGAGGATCACCAGGTTCTGTCCAGGACGTGGGGCAGCCTTGGGAGGATGGGAGGCGGACTTGGGGGCACTCCCCCCCGGCAGGGCCTCCAGCAGGAAGAAGCCATCCTTTTCCGGCGGGATCTCTGAGGGGCGTTCCCAGGGGGCCAGGGCCAGGCCGTCGGGCATGCGGCCCTCGGGGTTGCGGAAGGCGGAGAGGCGCAGGGGGTCCTTGAAGGTGGGGCGGATCCGCAGGGCCAGGTCCCGGTCCAGCTTCACATCCTGACCCCGGAAGGTCGCCCCCCCGGCCTTGGCCTGCAGGGGCAGGGTCCCGGGGAGGGCCTCGAAGGTGCCATCCTCCAGGTGCACATGGATCTCCAGGTGCCGGGCCACCGTGGGCTCCCCCGTGGGGGGCTTGAGGGCCAGGCGGAATTCCCCCATCTGGTGGATGATGGGCACCTCCTGCTGGAACTGCAGCTCCAGGCGCTTGGTGGCCAGGCCGGGGATGGGGGCCACCTTCACGCTGAAGAGGGCACTGCCCGTGGGTCGTCCCTGGGTGGCCCGGGCTTCCTCCCCGTCCTCGCTCCCCCCCTGCCGGTCCTCTTCCTCCCCTTGCTGGAGGAGTCCGGGACCGATCTTCTGGGTGGTGAGCTCCCGGTAGATGGCCCGGGCCCGGGCCTTCTCCAGGATCACGCCCGGAATGCGCACCAGGGCGTCCCACACCGCGAAGTCCCCCACCGCCGCGGAGGGCGGCAGGGCGAAGCGGTACGTGCCCTCCTGGATGTCCGGCGTGTGGTTCTCGAAGACCTGGCGCACGTTCACCCGGGCATAGCCCCGGGCGATGCCCACATCGATGGTCATCTCGCGCAGGGAGAGTACTTTGGGATCCGGGCGGCCCGTGCTGGTGGGCACCAGGAGGCCCGCCTGGGCCCGGAGCGGAACACCGGCTGCCAACAGGGTCAGGAAGAGGGTGCACAGGGAGCGGACGGGGTTGGGCATGGGGCTACCTGGGGAGGGAAGCAAGCATGGACATCGGAAACACAGAGAACGCAGAGAACGCAGAGAACGCAGAGAACATGACGAACACAGGGCTGAGCTTTTAACAGGGATGGGTATGGGGAATGGCGGACAGGGATTTTGGGGGTGAACACGGGTTGAGGCATGGGAAAAGCTGTTTAAACAGGGATGAAGGGGATGAAGGGGATTAAAGATGACATGGCATCCCCTTCATCCCCTTTATCCCTGTTCTATTGCTTTTTTGGACGGTTATCAGTGAAGGGTTGGCTCTGCTGCAAACCGCTGGTTTGGACTCTCTTTTATCCCTTCCATCCCTTCCATCCCTGTTATTCCAATCTCTATGATTCCATTCACTCCAATTTCGGAATGCATCAACGGATGAAAGAAACAAGAATTGACTAATGGTCAAATAAACCGTTTTTACATCATGGCGTTTGAAAGGGTTTTTTAAACAGGGATGGAAGGGATGGAAGGGATGAAAAGAGGGGTGTGAAGACGGCTCGAGTGGCCTCGCGTTGGGATTCCTCTCTATCCCTGTTTCCTCTGCCGATGTCCCCATCTCAGTTGCCCTCCTTCAGCCTTTCGAAGGGCACTTTGCAAAGGCCCTCGTCCGTGCCGACGTAGAGGGCGTCGGGACCTGCCAGCAGGGCGGTGATGCGGGGGCTGGGCAGGGGCAGGGACAGGGGGTGGAAGCGCTGGCCATCGGCGCTGAGGCGGTGGAGGCCCCCGCCGTCGGTACCCAGGTAGAGTCGTCCCGCGGCCTCCACCAGGCACCCCTGGTTCACCTTGAAACCTCGGGTTTCGGGGAAGTCCCGGTAGGTGCCTTTGGGGTCGGGACCCTGGGTGCGGCGGGTCACGCCGCCGCCGTAGGTGCCAATAAAGATGGCCTGGGAGCTTTCCAGGGGCGCGGCGAGGGAGGTCCCCGAAGGGCTCGGTGGCTCCGCACCCACGGCACCGCCGAAGCGGGCCAGGGCCGTGACCCAGGGGTGGGGCAGGCGGTCCTCCCCCGCCACCACCCGCCACAGCACCTTGCCCCCCTGGATGGCCCCCAGGCCCGTGGGGGTGCCCACCAGGAGGGGTTCCCCGGAAAGCAGGGCCAGGGCCTGGTTGCCGGGGAGGCCGTGGAAGGCGGAGAGCATGCGGGTGCCCCCCAGCAGGACCCCCTGGCCATAGCCGATCACCAGGCCGTCCTTGGTCTCCGCCAGGGCATGGGCGCTGCCCGTGGGGGCATCCGGAAGGGACCGGAGCTGGTTGCCCTCGAGGCGGGCCGCCCCCCGGAGGCTGGCCACCACCAGACCTCCGGCGGTGGGAAGGAGGGCGTTCACCCCCCAGGTGGCGCTGCCTTCCACGGCACGCCAGGTCCACCCTTCGCCCCGGGGCTCACCCACCGCCAGGCCCCCATCGAAGAGCCCCACCACCAGGCGCCCGCCCTGGTGGGCCAGGGCGTTCACATGGCTGGGGCCCGGGGGCAGGGCCTGGGGCCGGGGACGCAGCCTGCGCCAGCCCTCCGGACGCTTCAGAAGAAGGCCCGAGGGGGTGTCCACCAGCAGGGCTCCTTCCACGGCGAAGACCCGGCGGGGCAGGTCGGGCAAGGATTCCTGGGTGGTGCGGCCCGTACCCCCCACCCGCAGCAGGCCAGGGGCGGCCACGGCGAAGACCTCGCCCCCGAAGCAGGCCGCCTGCCGGGCCTCCTGGGCGCCCCTCACGGGCATCAGGCTGCCATCGAGGGGGCCCAGGGAGAGGCCCAGGGGGGTGAGCACCGCCACCTCCCGGCCCGTCCACCCCACCCAGTCCACCCAAGGATCGGGGGTGGGCAGGGCCTGGAGGCGTTTGCCCTCCACCCGGCGCAGGCCCTTCTCCCCGCCCGCCAGACAGAGGCCGCCCTCCCCCAGGGCCAGGGCGCGCACGGGGTCGGCATCGAAGCGTTCCAGGTTCGGCTCACCCCAGGCTGTCCGGAAGAGGCCCTCCTGGGCCCCGATCCAGAGCTCGCCCCCGGGCGTTTCCGCCAGGGCCCGCACGTGCAGGGTGCCGAAGCCCGTCTTGGCCTCCTCCCAGGCCGTGCCTCGGCGCAGGAAGAGGCCCCCGGAGGCCAGTCCCACCACGGGGCGGCCCCGCCAGAGGGTCATGGCCACCACCCGCTGGGTGGGCAGCCCCGCCCCCAGGGGACCGCCGACCCCCTCCAGCCCAAAGCCCCCGGCGGTGAACAGTTCGCCCCCTAGGGCCGCCACGGCCTCCACATCCCCCGAGCCCCAGGTGGCCAGGGGCGCACGGGGGGCAGGCAGGGGCACGAAGGCCAGGGGACGGATCCCCGAGGTCTGGCCTTCCAGCGCCCTGCGGGTGCGGGCCTTGAGCACAAGGTGGAGCGTGACGCCGAGCGAAACGAGGCCCAGGGCCAGGGAGAGGGCCAAGCGCCGGGAGATGCGAAGTGCCATGGAGAACCCTAAGTCCAGGGAGTGCCGGGGAGGTGGCGGAAGTCTAGCACGGCGGGGGGCTGGACTAACCCGTGTGTTCCAGTGGGGGTGGAGCCCTGAAGAACACCTGGGTGCACCCCCGTCTCCGCCCCAGCTGGAACCAGGCCAGGAAGCCGGGTTCCGCGAGTCACTGATGAACGCAGAGGGCACAGAAGTCGCGGAGTGCGCAGAGGAGCATCCTCCTCCGTTCATTCCGGCACAGACCGGCCCGCCGTCGGCGGGCGGTCGCGCCCCGGCGCGACCGGTCCAG
>CAZPUI010000127.1:0-10784 GCA_964589695.1 uncultured Solibacteraceae bacterium
GGAGGCGGGGCGAAGCCGAAGCCCCGGGCCTGGGAGCACATGCGGGTCACCGCCAGCCTTAGGGGGGTGTCCTGGAGGCCGGCCCAGGCGGCGGCGGCCACCTCGCTGAAGGTGATGCCATCCCGGTTGGGAATATCGAAGAGGCCATCCGTGGCCATGCAAACGCGGTCTCCGGGCATGAGCTGAAGGACCCGCTCCTCGAAGGTGGGTTCCTGAAAGAGGCCCAGGGGCGTGCCGTTCATGCGCAGGGGCTGGCAGAACCCATCCCCAAGGCGATGGTGCAGGGGGTGGGGAATGCCCGCATTCAGAAGATGGAGCCGACCCAGGCGGGGGGTCCAGTGGCCGATGAGGGCGCACACCGGGAATTCGGAGAAGGGACCCTCCCGGACCATTTCGTTCAGCTCCAGGGCCAGGGTTCGAAGGTCCCGGGTGCGGCGCACCAGGCGCGTCAGCTGCCCCAGGATGCTGGCCACGGCATAGCTGCTCACCACCGAGTGGCCCGCCACATCCATGAAGAAGAGCACCACGGAGCCATCGTCCAGGACGAAGTGCCGGCACATGTCCCCCCCCGCATCCGTGAGGGGTTCGAAGCGGCTGACGATGGGCAGCCGTTCCTCGACGGGGCTCACCATGGTGCGTTGGGCGGTGCGCACCGCCCGGGCAGTCGCCTGGCTGTGCACACTCGTGCGGCCCTGGGCGTGTCGGGTGATCAACCGGTCCACCGTGGCCAGCAGTTGGTCCGCGGGCACGGGTTTGGGCAGGAATTCATTGACGCCGATGTGCAGGGCCTCGCGAAGGATGTGCACCCCCTCCTCCATGGCCGTCATGATCACCACGGGCAGCAGGGGGTCCACCTCCTTGAGCTTGGACGCCAGCTCCAGTCCCCCCATGCGGGGCATCTGCTGATCCGACAGCACCAGGGCGAGGCTGCCACGGCTCGCTTCGGCCAGGAAAAGCTCCCAGGCCTGGAGCCCATCCTCGGCCTCCCGCACCGAATGACCAGCCCTCCTGAGGATGCTGGAGATTAAGGCGCGCTGGGTGGTACTGTCCTCCACCACCAGGATGCAGGGGGCATTGGGGGTGGGTACCAGGGTCTTCCCCTGCGGGTCCTTCAGACAATGTCGGATGGCCAAGGCCAGGTCCTGGGGGGTGAAGGGTTTGGCCAGGATGTTGGCCGCAGAAAACTCCTGGCGGGTGCGGGAGTCCACCAGCCCGCTGACCAGCAGAATGGGCAGGTCCGGCCGCAGGTCCGCCAGGGCCCGGGCCAATTCCAGGCCCGTCATCCCGGGCATGGCCAGGTCCGTCACCACGATGTCGAAGGCATCGGGGTCCTCCCGGAAGCGTTCCAGGGCCTCCTCCCCCCGATCACGGGTGCTGACGCGGTACCCCATCTCCCCCAGGCCGCTTTTCACCAGGGCCGTGATCAGCTCATCGTCGTCCACAAAGAGCACCCGCTCCGTGCCGTGAGGGGTCAGGGGCGCCTCCCCCTCGTCCTGGGGATGGGGGTTGGGAATGCGCGGGAAGGCGATGCGGAAGGTGGTGAGACCTGGATCCGATTCCAGGGACAGGGTTCCGCCGTGGGCGTCGAGGATGCTGCGGACCACCACCAGGCCCAGGCCCGTGCCCGTCTTCTTCGTGGTGAAGAATGGCTCGAAGATGCGTGCCTGGAGGTCCTGCGGAATGCCGCAACCCTCGTCGGTGATCTCCGTCAGGATCTGATCGGCGTCGGGTGCTGCCACAATTCGCAGGCTCAGGTGCCCTCCCTGGGGCTGCATGGCCTGGCTGCCGTTGATGGCCAGGTTCATCAGGAGCTGCTGCATCTGGGCACCGTCCCCAAGGATCCACAGGTCGGATCCGAGGTCTGTTTCCAGTTGGGTGCTGGGGGGGAGGGTGGACCGCAGGAAGCGCACCGCATCCCGGGCCACTTGTGCGAGATCCAGGGGTTGGCGCTGGTCCTCGGATTGGCGGCTGAAGGAGAGGATCTGCTGGGTGATCTGCCCCGCCCGCCGGGCCGCTTGGTGCACGATGTCCAGCCGGGAGAGGAGGGGGCTGTCCGTGGGGAGGTGTTGTCGGATCAGCTCCGTTCCGCCCAGGATGGCGGTGAGGATGTTGTTGAAGTCGTGGGCGATGCCTGAGGCCAAGGTGCCGATGGCATCCACCTTCTGGGTCTGGCGGATCTGGCGGTCCAGCAGGACTTCCCGGGTGATGTCCCGGGCCAGCAGGGCATGGCGCTGGATGCCCATGCCTTCGTGGAGGATGGGGAACCAGCTCAGATCCAGGATTCTTGAGACCGGCCCTTTCTGCTCCAGGCGGCCCTTCCAGGGGACCCCCGTGCGAAGGGTCTCAAGGGCTGCCTCGGGCAATTCCGGGCCCAGGAGGCTGGGCAGGTGCTGGCCAGCAACATCCGCGGCCGTCCTATCGATCAGCTGTTCGGCCGAAGGATTGGCGTATTCCACGCGGAATTCGAGGTCCGTGAGAAACACCGCGTCCCCCACCTGTTCCACCACGGCGGCCAGGCGATGGAGGTCCTCCTCCAGGGCCACCTTGAGGCTCACATCCTGGAGGACCACCAGGAGCAAAAACTCCCCGTCCCTGAGAATGGGACCCCCTTCCATTTCCAGGGTGCGTCGCGGTCCACCGGGGGAAGGGAAGGGCACCTGCACCCGGCAGGTGGGGTCGTCCTGGAGAAGGTGGGCCAGGGGTGCCAGGTGCACCGAGGCTTCGGGCATGAGCTCGCCCAGACGGAGGTTTTCCAGCCTCTCGGGGGAGCAGCCCAGCAGGGCCTGGGCCGCTCCGTTGCTCTCCCGCACCGCCAGGGTGCCGGGTTCCAGAAGGCACATGGGCAGGGGGCTCTGGGCAAAGAGCTGGGCGTTCCGGACCTCACTTTCCAGGAAATGGGCCTGCAGGGTCTGGCGCTCCCGGTGGTAGGCACACTCCTTGGCCATCTGCAGGAGCAGGTCTGGCAGGCGTTCCAAGTGGTTCAGGCCCACGCAGGGGAAGCCACTGAGGCGCTGCAGGGCCTGGAGGATGGTGGGTTGGGCGGGCCGGGTCACGAGGATCACCGGGATCTGGAGGCGGGCGCGGGTGAGGTGCGCGGAAAGCTCCTCGAGCTTGAAGGCCTCCGCGCCGGCCTCCACCAGGAGGCCGTCCCAATGACAGGCCCCAAGGGCAGGGATGAGCGCATCCCAGGTGATGGGGCCCAACCAACTGATCCCGGGGATCTCCCGCTCCAGGCTCTGCACCACGTCGTGCTGCAGGTCCGGGGAAGGCATCGCGAGGAGCACAGACAGGTTTCGGTTCATGGGCAGGGTCACCCCCGGGTGTCCCATGGACACCCAATGTCCAGATGGATGTTGTGGCTGAACGCGGCAAAGGCGCGATCCATCAGCTTCCAGGGAAGCCTTGGATCGCGCCTTCGACTTGCAGGCCCGCGTCCTGCCCGCCAAGGAGCCCGGTCCCGCGGACCGAACATTCGACTGGGTAGAAGTTAGCTGGGGATTGCCCGCCGTCAACCGGGATTTACTTGCCCACCAGCTTCTCCAGGCGGATTCGCAGGTCCTGGAGTTCCTTGCTCTTGAAATGGGCCTTGGTGGCCTCCAGGGTCTGGATGGCATCCACCAGGGCCGCCCGGTAGTTGAGGTAGCTGGCGCAGGTGTCGCGATGACAGTAGTTCGAGGCTTCCGAAAGCCCCGCCACCTGGAGGATGAGTTCCTTCATGCCGATGAGGGAACTGCCGATGCGCCCCACCATCATGCCCAGGAGGTGGTGCATCGAGAGCTCGGCGAAGCCTCCCGTGGAAGCCTGGAGGTTGCGCTCCAGGGTGCGCATGTCCTGGACCCAGCCTTCAAGCTGGTCGGTGGAGTCGTGGATCATGCGCTGGATGCGGCGGTAGCCCACCCCCCGCTGGATATGACCCACCAGTTCATCGAGGTTTGGGGGTTTCACCATGTAGGCCAGCACGGGCAGGCTGAGGGCTTGGAGGGCCGTGGGCACCGAGGGATACCCCGTCACCAGGATCACTGGGAGCCCCGCGTTGAGCGGAGGGATCTCCTTCACCACGTTTAGGTCGTCGTTGCCGGGCATGCGGATATCGGACACCAGGACGTCATAGGCCTGCAGCTCCAGGGCGGCCAGGGCCTCATGGGCGTCCCCAACCTCATCCACCACAAGGCCCCGCCCCCGGAGCAAGTCGGCGGTGCTCATGCGGAAGAGCTCCTCGTCGTCGGCCAGAAGGATGCGTGGGGAGGGAGCAGGGGTCATGGCGTGGATACCTCTCAGGTTGCGTTGTGGATGGGAAGGACCAGGGTGAAGACCGTGCCCGTGGCCTCTTCCTCGTTGGGGCCAAAGGTGAGGGTTCCCCCCAGGCGGCGGGCCAGGCTTCGACAGAGCCACAGACCCATGCCCTGGCCGCTCATGCGGGTTCCGGTCTTGGTGGTGAAACCTCGGTTGAAGATACGGGCCGCCTGGTCGGGGGGAATTCCTGGGCCGGTATCCCGCACCTCCACCCTGAACTGGTCCCCTTGGCGCTGGCTCCGCACCACCACGCTGCCGCCGGCGGGGGTGGCTTCCACGGCGTTCTGGACCAGGTTGATGAGGATCTGGCGGAAGGTCTCCTCATCCTGGCGGAGGGGCGGGGGATCCCGTTCCTGGACCAGGAGGGCCACCCGGTAGCGGCGCGCCTTGGGGGTCAGCAGGTCGATCACATCACCCAGGCTTCGCAACCCACCTTGGAGGCCGTCCCCGGGTGCCTGGGGTGTGGTCATGGACCGCACGATGCCCGCGATGCGTTGGATCTCCCGCTGCACCAGTGCACCGTATTTGGCACTGGGATGGTCCGGGGGGATCGCGCTTTCCAGAAGGGTGAAGGCGTTCTGGATCCCCGCCAGCGGGTTGTTGATTTCGTGGGCCACGAAGGCCGCGAGCTGGGCCTTGGCGCTCATCTGCTCGAATTCCGCCTGGGCTTGGTCGGCTTCCATCCGGGCGGTGATATCCAGGACCACCCCCAGCACACTGGCCCCCCGCTGGGTTTGACTCAGGGGACTTCGGGCCCGGAGGACCAGGTGGCGAAGGCTGCCATCGCGATGCTGGACCCGGAAGGTGCAGTCCTCGGTCTTCTCACCCTCCTGAACGCGCTTCCAGTAGTCCTGGACATGGGTCCAGTCCTCGGGATGGACCCGGCTTTGGACCTCCGAGCGCCGGGGGGGCTCCGGTCCTTCCGGCAGGTCGTAGAGCAGGTGCATCTCCTTCGACCAGTAGCGCCGCGAAGGATCCGAAAGCCACTCGAAGATCCCGATGCCCGTCACGGCCTGCACGTTGGCCATGAGGGTCTGGCTCTGCATCCAGAGCTCCTCCAGCTCGAAGCGCGTGGTGATGTCCTCCACCGTGCCCACGTAGCCGCCCAGCTCCTGCCCCTCCCCTTCGATGGGGGAGGCCTGGAGGCGAACCCAGCGGACGATACCGTCGGACCTCAGGATCCGGGCATGTTCGGTGAGGGGCTGCCCTTTGCCAAGGGCTTGGTGCCAGGCCTCCAGGATTTCGGCCTGGTCCTCCGGGTGGATGGACTGCCAGAGTCCATGGCTCAGGGTGTCCTGGACGGACAGGCCGGTGATGCTCGTCCAGCGCCGGTTGACATAAAGGGGACGGCCGCTGGCATCGGCATGCCAGATGCCCAAGGGCGAGTGTTCGCTCAGGGTGCGGTAGGCGGCCTCACTTTGGGCCAGGGCCTGCTCTACCCTCTTGCGTTCCGTAATGTCCCGGTTGCTACCTCGGCGGCCCAGATACTGCCCCCTCTCGTCCAGAACGGACCTCCAGGCATGGCTGATCCATCGGATTTCCCCATCGGGCCGAAGGATCCTGAAGTCCAGTGCGTCGCCCAGTTCCCCATGCTGACTGTCCAGGTGTTCGAGGTAGGCCGCACGGTCTTCAGGGTGGATGAGTCGCACCATGAGCCCGGCATCCGACATGAACGCCCCTGGCGTGTAGCCGGTGATGCGCTCGCAGCTGGGAGACACATAGAGCAGGGCGTTTTGGGGGCTGGTCCAATATTCCCAGTCGTAGGTGTAATCCGCCACGGTGCGGTAGCGCGTTTCGCTGGCCTTCAAGTGCAGCTCGTGCTGCCGCACCTCGGTGACGTCCTGGAAGATGGCAAAGACGGGATGGATCGCCCCGAGGTAGTCCTCCAGGGGAGAAGCCAGCACGGAAATGACCCGGGGCTCCCCATCCATGCGCAGGATCTCCAGGTCGTAGCTGCTCTGCTGGCCCTTGCGCCGAGCCTCGGTCTGTTCCCGAACGTGGTCGAACTGGGTGGGGCTCATGAACTCCCTCAGGTTGCGGCCCACCAGGTCCCCCGGCCCCACACCGAAGATGCGCTCAGCCACGGGGTTGGCGAAGACCCAGGTCTCCTCCGCATCCACGATGCCAATGCCCTCTCCGGAATCCAGTACCACGTGGGTGAAGAGGTTCGAGGCTCGGATCTGGTCCTGGTTTGCGCGCAGCCGTTGGATGGCGAGACGGGCCACCTGCCCCAGGCGACCCAGTTCGAGGGCCATCTCCTCGTCGTAGGGATGAGGCGCATCGGCCACCACCAGGAGGCTCACCACGGAGCTGCCTTCCACCACGGGCACCACCAGTTCCCGTATCAAGGGCCGGGGCCATCCTCCCTGGGGAATCGCCCCGGGGAGGCCCTCCCGGCGCAGGGGGCGACCCTCCCGCAGGCAGGCCTCCCAGGGATCACCGGGGTTCGGGACCCAGGGTTTCTGGAAGGGCTGGAGGTCCAGGGACCACACCTGGGGGACCAGGCCCAGGGGAGATCCTTCCACGGCAAAGAGGGCACCCAGGCGACTCTCCGTGAGCGCCTGGGCAGCCTCCACCGTGCCCTTGAGCAGGGCGGACAGATCCCCCCGGTCCCCCAGGTCCCGTAGGTCGGTCATGGCCTGGAGGAGCCGTTCCCGGCGTTCCACCCGAAGGATTTCGGCCTCGAGGCGGGCCACGGTGCGGGAGAGTTCCACCGTCCGGATGCCCACCTTGGTTTCCAGGGCAAGGTTGAGGCGGCGCAGTTCCGTATCCATTTCCTTGCGGGTCTGGATATCCCTGAGGAAGACCAGGAAGTGGCCCTGTTCCGCCTGCAGAACGCTGTTGACCTCCACGTGGAAGGTGGAGCCATCCTTCCGGCGGTGGAGGGTCTCGAAGCGGTCGCAGCCGTGGTCCAGCATCTTCTGGATATGGGCCTGCACTTCCTCGGGCGTCTGCTCCAGGGCCTCGAGCATATGGATGGGCATGCCCACCAAGGCCTCCCGGGGGTAGCCCGACATGGCACAGTAGGCCTCGTTGACCTCCCGGATGACCCCCTGCAGGTCCGCCACCCAGAAGCCGTCCATGGAGGCCTGAACGAGGGCTTCGTAGCGCACGGCCCGGGGATCCTGGGCAGGTCTCGGGAGGGGTGGATTCATGGCTGGGTCCTGGGGGCAGGGGAACGGATTCCCGGCAAATGCCTTGTTGGCCCCTCATCGGGAGACCCGGGGCCCCAGATGAAAATGCATCGACCTTCACCGTGGAGGCCTCTTGACGTGATATATGTCATAGATCCGTGGCAATCCGCCCGGACCACCCGGTCCATGCTGGCCACCACCGGGTCCCTTCACCCTTCCCCGAGTCTGAACCCGCCTGTGACCTTTTCCGATGCGACGCCTGGCATTCCCACGGGGGCCTTCCTGGCCCTGGCGGATATCAGCGGCTACACCCGGTACATGCTGGCCAACCGCAGGGCCTTCGTCCATGGCCAGGGGCTGGTGGCCGAGCTCAAGGGCGTGCTGTTAAAGGAAGTTCCTTCGCCCCTCCGGGTGAACAAGGTGGAAGGGGACTGCATCTTCATGGCGGCCCCCCAAGGAGCCTGGCACGGGCCTTTGGGCCTGCGCCGATTGGTGGATGCCTTCGATCACAAGCTCCAGGAACTCATCGAGTCCAACAGCTGTCCCTGCGAGGCCTGCCGCAACCTGGAACGCCTTCGTCTGAAGGTGCTGGCCCACAGCGGCTCCGTGCTCCATTACGCCGAGGAGGGTCGCGAAGAGCTCTCCGGGGCCGATGTGGTCCTGCTGTACCGCCTGTTGAAGAACGATATCCAGGCCCGAAGCTACATCCTGCTCACCCACCAGGCCCTGCAGGCCCTGGGGGGCGAGGCGGGGGACCTGTACGAGGATGTGGAACTGGGGTACCCGGATCTTGGCGTGGTAAGGGCCCATCTCCAGGTGCTGGACCGCACCCCCGACCCACGGCGCAACCACAGCGGGTGGCTGCCCCGTTTCCTCATGATGCTCCGGAAGACGAAGTGGGACTTCCGGTTCCATGGTCGGCTTCCCGAATAGTTCGCTTAAACCAGGATCTTTCGAATGGCGATCCGGATTTCGTCGTCGTTCTCCTGATCGAGGATGAGGGCCAGGGTCTCCCGGGCCTCCCGGCTGCCCAGGGCCTCCAGGGCCTTGACCGCGGCCAGGCGGATGGAGGTCCCCTCCCGGGAGGAGAGAAAACCCCGTCGCTTGAAGAGGTCTTGGAGGGCCGGAATGGCGGCGTCGGAACGCAGGCGCCCCAGCACTTCCACGGCCCTGAGGCGCAGCCGTGCCTTGTCCCCGGAGGCTCCCTTCAGGTCGGTCATGAGGTGCACCACCACGGGCACGGCGGAGGCATGACCCAAGTCCCCCAGGGCACTCAGGCAGTCCAGCTGGAAGGTGGGGTCCGATTCCTTCAGGGCCGTCACCAGAGCCTCCACCGCCTGCTCCTGGCTGCCCAGGGCCATGACGGCATGGAGGGCCGCCTTGCGGACGTCATAGTCCCGATGGGAGAGGGCCAGGGCCGCGTGGGTGAAGGAGGCCTGATGGCCAATTTCCGCCAGCAGTTCCAGGGCCCGGCGCACCAGGGTGGCTTGGCTGGAGGCCAGGGCGTCCACCAGGGCGGGCACGGCGTTACGCCCGATGGCCCGCAGGGCCCCGTGGAGATGGCCTCGGCGCACCTCATCCTCTTCCAGTTCCAGGCAGGCCACCACGAAATGGGCGGCGGGGCGGCCCAGGAGGGTGAGGAGGGCATGGAGCTGGGGGAGGGAGAGCCGCGCCTCGGCCTCATGCAGGATGGGGACCAGCAGGGCGAGGTTGGGCGGGCTGGCCAGTCGGGTGAGCAG
Source organism: uncultured Solibacteraceae bacterium (assembly GCA_964589695.1). Classification (GTDB taxonomy): domain Bacteria; phylum Acidobacteriota; class Holophagae; order Holophagales; family Holophagaceae; genus CAZPUI01. The sequence continues at coordinate 9,167 of CAZPUI010000127.1, forward strand.
GTCCCGAATGGCCTGGACCTTCCATTCCGGGCTGCCCGCGGGGGCCAAGGTCAGCTCGCCCAGGGCCAGCATCTCGGCGTAGACGGCGGAGAAATGGTGGCGGGTCATCCAGTGGGCCAGGAGGCTCTCCAGGGCCTGGCTGCTCCATCGGGCCGCCTGGGGATCCTCTTCGGAGGTGATGTGGCCATGGAGCACGCTCAGCAGGCGCTGCTGGGCTTCCGGAGGGAGGCCCGGGTCCTCCAGGCACTCCGCCAGGTCCGCCAGGGTCTCGGCGGCCATGCGGCGCCGCAGGACGTGGGGGCTGGCGAACCCGCCTTCCAGCTGGATGAGCAGGTCCCGCAGGGCCTCGATGCGCTTGCCCCGGGCCAATTGGCGCACCAGGATGGCCAACTGATGGGGTTCCAGCTCGAACACGCACTTGTTGGCCAGGGTGAGCTGGAGCTTGGTGTCCGTTCCGTGGCATTCCCAGCGGATGGCTTCTTCCAGGGTCTCGGCGTCCTGGAGGGACCAGCCCTCCATCATCAGGCGCCCCTTGAGAGCCTCCAGCCCCAGCTCCCGGTCCTTCACGCAATGCAGCATGGCGGCGGCCGCCAGGGCCAGGTCGAAACGCCGGTCCGGGTGGGCCAGGATGGCCTCCACCAGGGCCTGGGCCATGATTTCCGGCGCCAGGTAGTCCAGGGCCCGCCGGAGGGCCATCTCCTCGGAGGGGAAGGCCGGCAGGCCCAGGAGCAGGGCCCCCTGGAGGATGGGGTCCAGGGTCACCAGGGCCGTGCGCAGGGCGGAGCGCAGCACCGAAGGATCCCGCCCTGAGAGTCCCAGTTGTTCGCCTGTGCCCACCAGGGACGCCAGGTCCGCGGCCAGGAACCCGAAGGAGGACAGGGCTTCCCGCTGCTCCAGGGTCCAGGGGGCCCTGGGGTTGGGGCGCAGGGGGGCCGCGGTCATTTGCACCACGGCGCTGAAGAGTCCCAGCAGGTCGTCCGCCAGGGCCCGGGGCGAGGGGGGAGGCAGGGAGATGGGGCGGGCCGTGGTGGGGGAGGTGCCACGGACCCTGGCCTGGAGGCCCCGGGTGTCCGCCAGGAGGAAATCCGCCCCCCCCATTTCATTCAGGCGGTAGGGCTGAAGGTGGAGGATGAAGAAGAGGAGCTGGAGGTCATCCGCCTCCAGTCCCCGACGGAAGACCAGGGTCTGGATGCTGTGCTCCTCCAGGGCCTCTGCCAAACCCTGGCAGGCATTGGGGGCCCCTTCGATCTCGGCACCGTTCAGATGGAGTCGTCCCCGCTCCGCAGCCAGTTCCACGGAGGGCAGGCCCTCCAGGAGCCGGATGGCCAGGTCGAAGAAGGCTTCGGAGGCATGGCGGGCGCTGGGATGGTCGTGGGCATAGTGCATCTGGGTCTTGAAGGCCCGGTGGAAGCTCTCCACGAACGCGATGGAAGTCTGGGAATAGCGCATGGGGCCTCACCCGCAGCCGGCAGTCGCAAATGGACCCGGGTGCCTTCCCCCACGGCGCTCTCCAAGTAGAGCAGTCCTTGGTGGGCGGAAAGGATGCGGCGGCAGACGGCCAACCCCAGGCCGGTACCCCCTCCGCCGGTGCTGCAGACGGGGCCGGAGACCCGCCTCC
>CAZPUI010000128.1:0-9745 GCA_964589695.1 uncultured Solibacteraceae bacterium
CTCCGGCTGGTCGCTGGCGGAGCAGGATCCCTTCAACAACGTCGTGCGTACCTGCGTGCAGGACCTGGCCGCCGCCCTGGGCCACACCCAGAGCCTGCACACCAACGCCCTGGACGAGGCCATCGCCCTGCCGACGGACTTCAGCGCCCGCATCGCCCGCAACACCCAGATTTTCCTGCAGGAAGAGACGGGCATCTGCAAGGTGGTGGATCCCTGGGGCGGCAGCTACTACCTGGAGAGTCTCACCCACCAGATCGCCCGCATGGGCTGGAAGCACATCCAGGAAGTGGAGAAGCTGGGCGGCATGGCCGCAGCCACGGAGACGGGCCTGCCCAAGATGCGCATCGAGGAGGCCGCCGCCCGGCGCCAGGCCAAGATCGACAGCGGCAGCGAGACCATCGTAGGGGTCAACAAATACCGGCTGGCCAAGGAGGATCCCATCGAGATCCTGGACGTGGACAACGTGGAAGTGCGCCGCCAACAGCTGGAGCGCCTCGCCAAGCTCAAGGCCGAGCGCAACCCGGCGGATGTGGAAGCCGCCCTCACGGCGCTCACCAACTGCGCCGCCACGGGGGAGGGCAACCTGCTGGAACTTTCCGTGGAAGCCGCCAAGGTCCGTGCCACCCTGGGTGAGATCAGCGAGGCCCTGGAGAAGGTCTGGGGCCGCCACAAGGCCGAGATCAAGATGATTTCTGGGGTCTACAGTTCCGAATACTCCGACCGCGACGCCATCGACGAGGTCCGGGCCCTCAGTGCCGCCTTCGCCAAGGCCGAGGGACGCCGGCCCCGCATCCTGGTGGCCAAGCTGGGCCAGGACGGCCACGATCGGGGTGCCAAGGTGGTGAGCACCGCCTTCGCGGACATGGGCTTCGATGTCGATGTGGGTCCCCTCTTCCAGACCCCCGAGGAAGCCGCCCGCATGGCCGTGGAGAACGATGTCCACGTGGTGGCCATGTCCAGCCTGGCCGCGGGCCACAAGACCCTCCTGCCCCACCTGGTGGCCGCCCTCAAGGACCTCGGCCGGGAGGACATCATGGTGGTGGCCGGGGGCGTCATCCCCGCCCAGGACTACGCCCAGCTCCGGGCCTCCGGCGCCGCCGCAATCTTCGGCCCCGGCACCAACATCCCCCACAGCGCCAAGGTGATCCTCACCGAGCTCGATCGACGGCTGGAACTAGGAATCCTCTAACACCCTTCGCGTTTATGCTGTTCCACAGGGGGCCTCCGGCCCCCTGTTCCATTCCGAACTCGCCGGGCGATTTCGGAGCAGGAGAACCCATGACCGAGCCATCGACACCCGCCGAACCACGATCCGCACTCAATGTCATGCCGGGTGTGGCGGGGGGGCACGATGGGATGCCGGGGGCGGGCGCGGGGCTTCCCCCCGCTTCCCATGTCAGGCGTCGGACGGTGGGGGTGGATGAACTGGCCTCCGGCGTCCTGGCCGGGGATCGGGTGATGCTGGCCCGGGCCATCACCCTGGTGGAATCCAATGCGCCGGCCCATTTCCACCAGGCCCAGGCGCTGCTCACCCGGCTGCTGCCCTGGACGGGGAAGGCGGTGCGGGTGGGCATCACGGGGGTGCCTGGAGCGGGCAAGAGCACCCTCATCGAGGCCCTGGGCATGGACCTGGTGGGACGGGGGCATCGCCTGGCCGTCACCGCCGTGGACCCCTCCAGCACCCTGTCAGGAGGGTCGATCCTGGGGGACAAGACCCGCATGGAGCAGCTCTCCGCCCACCCCTCGGCCTTCATCCGCCCCAGTCCCTCGGGGGGGACCCTGGGGGGCGTGGCCCGGAAGACCCGGGAGACCCTGCTCCTCTTCGAGGCGGCGGGCTACGACGTGGTCCTGGTGGAGACCGTGGGGGTGGGCCAGAGCGAGGTCACCGTGCGCTCCATGGTGGACTTCTTCCTGCTGGTGCTGGCCCCCGGGGCCGGGGATGAGCTCCAGGGCATCAAGAAGGGCGTGGTGGAACTGGCGGACGCCGTGCTCATCAACAAGGCCGATGGCCCTAGCCGGGACCTGGCCCTCGCCAGCCGGGGGGAATACGAGCGGGCCCTCCACTACCTCCAGCCCTGCACCGAGGGCTGGGCCCCCCCGGCCCTCACCGCATCCGCCATGACCGGCGAGGGCCTGGAGGCGCTCTGGGGCACCATCACCGCCTTCCTGGACCTCACCCGCAGCACCGGAGCCTTCACCCAGCGCCGCCAGGGCCAGGAGCGGGACTGGATGCGGACCATGGTGGAGGAACAGCTGCGGGAGCGCTTCTTTGGGGATCCGCGGGTGCAGGCCATCCTGCCGGGATTGGAAGCCGCCGTGGTGAGCGGAACCCTGCCCGCAGCCACCGCGGCGTCCCGGCTGCTGCAGGCCTTGGACGCCTGACACCGAATCGCCCCTTGAGGCCGTCCCTCCGGGGCCTATGCTCTCCCCACACGGAGGCGGTCATGGACGTGGGAAGCATCGCGCGCTCGGGACTCCAGGCCGCCACCACGGGCATGGCGGTCACGGCCCACAACGTGGCCAACCTGCAGACCGAGGGCTACCAGGCCAAACGGGTGGACCTGGCGGAACGCGCCACGGGTGGGGTGGATGTCGTGGACATTCGCCCCACAGGGGATCCAAGCCTTCCCGGGCAGAGCAACGTGGACCTGGCCAAGGCCTTCACCCAGGGCATGGTGGACAGCACCCTCTTCAAGGCCCAGACCCGGGTGCTAAAGGCCGAGGATGAGATGCTGGGCGCCACCCTGGACTTGAGGGGCTGAGGCCCACCACAGCCAGGCGTCCCTTGCTTCGGGGGGCCTTCCAAGCACCGGATCCACGGAACCTCAAGCCTGAGCCGCCCTTTCGATCTCCGTAGGTGGTTTCATGCTGGGCGGGGGATGGCCGAAGGCTTGTCACCGGCCTGTGGGGGCTCCGCGCTCACCCATCCCAAAATGGGCACCATTTGCCCCTTTGGGCCAGCGATTCAAAACAAGTCATATTCCCTTCTCCCTGGGATGCCCTAGGCTTGCTTCACCAGCCAGGTGTGGCCACCCCTGTCAAGAGTACCGCATGATCAGGATAAACCCTGATCATCCATCAAAAACCATATCCAAAGTAAACCGATGAGGCATCCCATGGCCATGCGCCGTCTAAAGCTCAACAAAGAAAGTATTCACACACTTAACGAAGCAACTCGACAGATCGTGGGCGGGGCCTCAGCCTACTGCCACACCACCGACCCTGATTGCCCAACCACGCCATCCTGTGAAGGCACCTGTGTCACCTGTGTCACCTGCGTCTCATGCCAGACTTGTCCGACGTGTTACACCTGCAACGCTGCGACCTGCAACTCCTGCGAATCATGCCGAAGAACCTGCGGCGACACCTGCCGGATTTGTCAATATTAAGATAATGGCATAATTCGATTCAGGACATTCACGGCGGGCGTGGACAATGGGACCCCATCCGTGCAGAACGGGTGCCGTTCTTCTCACCAGCTTCGAAAATCTTGAAGTCACGAAGCTTCGACCATGCGGGAAAATTGCCGTGCACATGGAATGCATTCCACCAATGCTTTTGAAGGTGTTGGATTCATTCCATGACACAAAAACGCTATTAACATGTTTTGGTGGTCAAAACTCGCTTAAGGTGACCATGGTGTTTTAAGTCAGGATTTCACCCGTCCCACCTTGGGCACCATTTGCCCCTTGCCCGAAGCATTTCATACCATCGCGCATTTACAGAAAGCTGGAATGCAGTAGGTTTGCTCCACCAGCCAGGGGTGGCCACCACGGTTCGGAATCACTCAAGATCAGGGGCGTTCTTGATCTTTGAAAGCTACTCATTTCCCACTTTTCCAAGAGGCATCCAATGGCAATGCGTCGTCTCAAACTCCAAAAAGAAAGCATCCACACACTCCATGAAGACTCAAAGTTGGTGGTCGGAGGTCTCTCCGCCATTTGCACGGATTCCGAAAGGCTGATTTGCAAATCTGAAAACGGAACCTGCAACTCCTGCGATGGCACCTGCTATACCTGCGCAGCAACCTGCGCAGTGAGCTGCGCCACCTGTGCCTCCTGTGTCACCTGCGTTGCCAGCTGCGCCGGGTCCTGTGAGACCTGCGGAAGGACCTGCTGGGATACCTGCAGACCCTGCCAGATGAGGCCCTAAGGCGTTATTTCGATCATGAATGTGCCTGTGGTTGCGGAACGCAGCCCAGGCACGTTCTTTGGATGCAAGCGTTCAGATGGGGACCAGAACGGTTGCCTTGCCCCGTGTTGGTGGCAGGCCGGCTGATTGCCCGACCGGTGCGAGTCCGTTTCAGACGTCGATCGGATGGGAACGCCAGAAATCGAAAAAATTGAACCACTCGAAGGGAGCGACCTGGCACCGAGCCTCCACGGCGCGGGAATAGCGGCCAGCCCATTGGGCCAAGGCTTCCGCTCGCATATCCCTGGAACAGTCCGCGGGTTCCGCAAAGGGCGCCATATACATGCGGTAGCGGTGGGCCTCACGGACACAGAACAACGTGTACACCGGGCATTTCAACAAATGGGCCAGGAGGAAAGGTCCCATGGGGAACGGGGCGGGCGATCCCAGAAAGGGGGCGGGAAGGGTTCGCCTTTCACCCATGGGGGGAATGCGGTCCGCCACGATGAACAGGAATTCCCCTCGGTCCACCTTCTCCTGCAGGTCGATGGCCATGGCAGGAGATACCTGACTGACCTGGATCAGGTTGTGGGCGGCCTGAGGGTTCACCCGTCGAAGGAATTGGTGGAAATGCGCTGCATTTTCCGAGTAGACCACCGCATTCAGGCCCTTGAGACCCCCACCCACCCCCAGGGCCCGCATCATGTCCAGGTTCCCCAGATGGGCACTGAGGAAGATGGCCCCTTGTCCGGATTGGACCAGCGCCAGGAAGTCCGCCTGACCCGGGAAATCCACCTCCAGGTCTTGGCGATACCCGGACCAGGCCAGGAATTTGTCCACGGTGGCGCGGGTGAAGGCCCGGAAATGTCGGTAGGTATCCCGCACCCGAGGGCGACCGGGGAGGTCCGGCAGGGGGCCGAAATGGGCATGGAGGCGGGAGAGGTAATCCCGGGATGCCCTGCGCGCCCCACGGGCCGTGAGGAAGAAATAGCACGCCACCACCTCGGACAACACCCGCACCGCCCGCGGTCCCAGAATCCGATGGAGCCACAGTACGAGCCGAAAACCCAGGACACTCCCACCTTCCTTGATGCGGTACCAGGGAGTGGCCTGGGCTCGAGGTGCCCTGCCCTTCTTCAGCACCACCCATGGCAAACGGGCCACCATGGCCAGTTGCATTCGGATGATCCCCAGGGTGTCAGCCCAGGCACGGTAATGGGATACCCCGTCCCGCGGATAGGTGACCTTGACGGGGGCATTGAGCACCGGAACGCCCGCCTGGTGGAGGCGCATGATGATCTCAGTGTCAAAGGCCATGCGGGGGGCGATGGCCACGCGGTCCATGAGCTGGAGCGTGGATGCAAGCGGATAAAGCCGGAAACCGCAGAGCGAGTCCTGGATGTCCATGGACAAGGTACCCAGCCATACCCACAGGTGCGAGAAGCGCCGCCCAAACAGACGCGTCCTGGGTACGGAGGCGTCGAACTGGGGCACACCGGAGATGATCGCCGTGGGGTTCGCTCGCCCCATGGCCAGGAAGGATGGCACCGCGCGGGCGTCATGCTGGCCATCCGCATCCATCTGCAAGGCGTGGGTGAATCCCTCCAGGGCGGCCACGCGAAGGCCCTCCATCACCGCGGCACCCTTGCCACGGTTCCTGGGCAACCTGACCAGGTGGATCCGGGACTGCGTGGCGGCCAGATGGTCCAGCTCGGTACGGGTGGCTGGGCCACTGCCATCATCGATGATGAAGAGGGACAGGCCATGGGGAAGCAGCGCCGCCACGGTGCGCGCGAGGGTGGGTCCGGGATCGTACACGGGCACAACGAGGCAGGGACGGAAGGTCACGGGTCACCCATGGCGTGAAGGAGGGATCGGGATGCGAGGCATCTCAGGAGTTCATCCCCGAACCATCACGCCACGGCGGCCTGACCGTGCTTGGCCACATAGGACACCAGCGTGGTCACGGAGCGGAAGTGGTCGCGGAGGTTGGGATCTTCCCCCTCGACCTGCACCAGGTAGGCCCTGCGAAGCGCAATCCCCAGTTCCAGCGCGTCGATGGAATCCAGTCCCAATCCATCGGTGAACAGGGGTCCATCGTCATCGATCTCAGTCGGCGACAGGTCCTCAAGCCCCAGGGTCTCGATGATGAATACCTTCATTTCGTGCGGCGTCACAGTCCTGCCCATGAGGAGCTCCCCAGTGAGGTGTCCAATGTCCAGCCCCCGCGGTGCGAGGGTCCCGCCCCGGGAGGAACATGGCACGGCCTCCCAGAGCGGGTGAGCCGGAGCCGGATCCATTGGGAGGGTTCGTTAGCAGCTTCCGTACCGGTCAAACGCAGTCCATGAAATGCCTCCATTCCAAGGCGATGCCATCGTCCGGCAGTCCGAGGACCCCAAGCCATGCCATCCAAATGAAGGTCCTGGTTCTTCAATTTGATCGAATCGCCGAACGTGCCACACCCGCCAACCTTCACCGGAGGCCCACTCCCTTCGGGGTTTACACAATGGCCTGATCCGTGCTCATAGCTGCGTTCAGCACCCTTGAGGTCCCTCCATGTCAACCACCGCACAACCCGGTGTCACTCACCTTCCACCGGAAGACCATCCATGACCCCTCCCCCAGGGTTCAGCATCCGACTCGACCGATGGGGCCGTTTCCTGTGGCTCGACCATTGGGCGCGCAGGTCGTCCAAGGCCACCCCCTATGGCCTCCGGTGGCTGGGGGCTGGGACCCTGCTTGCGGGTCACATCCTGGCCATCAACATCGGAATGGCGTTCATGATCGGCCTGATGCTCACGGGTGAACTGCTCCCGGCCGCGACCATGTTGACCATGGAGGGTTGGATCCCCGCCATGGTGGTGGGTTCAACCCTCAAGGAAATCGGCCCGCTCATCGCCCCCCTCCTCTGTGTCGGCATGGTGGGCAGCCAAGGGGACTTGCCCCTGCGACAAGCGAAGGAGCCGCTTCTGACCCGGATGTCCGCGTCCACCCTGGCCATGCTGGTCCTGGTGATCCTGGGTGACCTGGCCGCCATCCTGGGGGCCTACCTGGGGTTGGTGCTCGGTTCTCCCATGGACCTGTGGATCTTCCTGGCCCAGGGTTTCGAGGATTTCACGCACCTGGATTACATCTTTTTCGCCGTCAAGATCCTGAGCTTCGGCGGCTTCATTGGGTTCCTGTGCAGACCCCGCAGGGATGATACCGGGCCGGATTCGGCCGATTCCCCCCGCGGGGTTGCGGTACCGGGTACCCTCGGTGTCCTGCTGATCGATTTACTGCTGGTGGGCGTCAAAGGCCTGGTGCAACGCTCCTGAACCCGGGGCTCCTAGCGAGCGCCAAAATACAGCGCCTTCCCTTCCTCCACGCAGGCGGCTGCATAGAGGTACATGGCCGCTGACCAGCTCTGCCAGTCCTCGCCCGCGGGTTGACCATCCTGGGCACGGAACCATTCGTTGAAACCGAAGGTACCCGGGGGTGGCAGGGTGGTGTGTGTGGGTTTGACCAGCCTGGTGAGGGCCTCGAGCTTGGCGACTGCCAGGCCGTGGTTCCCCACGGACACCAGCGCTGCGATGTAGAACCCGCAGACGAAGGGCCACACACCGCCATTGTGGTAGTGGCCGGGTGGATTGTAGATGGCATAGCGGGGGTGCCAGTCAGGATCGGTGGGCTGGATGAAGGGGAAGAAGCAGGGTGGAAGGTCCAATGCCAAGGCCCCTTCGGCGCGCAACTCCGCGCAGCGGCCTTCCATCCAGACCACCATCTCGGCAGCCCGGTAGGGATCCGCCAACCCCGTCAAAATGGCGATGCTGTTGCCAAGCACATCACAACGTGGGTCGCGGAGCCCCTTGTAGAACCACAGCGCAAAGGTCGGCTGTCCCACGGTCACGAACCCGCCTCCACCCGCACGGTTGGCGGCCCCCTGCAGGGCCTTGGCCCTGCCCTCCAGCCCCAGGACCTTCAGGTAGGCATGCACCAGGCTGTTGACGAAGAGTCCCTGGCCCAGCACCCACTGTTCATCGCGCCAGTCACTGGTGGGCTGCTGCCCTACCAGCTCGCGGTCATCAATGGTCTGGTGATCCATCCAGGCCAGCGCCTTCATGCCCGCGCTCTCCAGGAAATCACCCTCTCCGGTGAACCGCCGGAACAGGCCCAGCACCAGCAGAAACAGCGGGGTGGTGTCGCTGGCACCCCGATTCTCGGGGTCATGGACCAGGGACGGGATTTGTCCGTGATGACTCTGGTTCCGGGCCAGGGTTTCCATCACCCGGCGAAGGGATTGGAGAAGCACGCCGTTCCCCGAGGCGAAGATCCCCAGGGCGGAAATCAGGAGATCCCGGGTGTAGGGTTCGGGATAGCCCCAGCCAGCCGTCCGGGGAAGGCCGCGGAAAGGCCCGGAGGCATTGGCCAGCAGCACTTCCAAGGCGGCGGATTTGGCCTCCTGGACGGCTCGACTCGGAACCGGGGTGGGCTTCATGTGAGGATCTCCACCAGACGTCGCGCCACCCGCCGGTAATCGAAGTGCTCGACGGCCCGCAGCCGTCCTGCCCGGCCCAGGCGCTGCCTGAGCTCAGGGTCGTTGAGCAGGCGCATCAGGTACCCGGCGATGTCCTGGGAGGATGCGCGAAAATCCGCCACCCGCGGCACCTCGAAGACCACCCGGTGGTTGGGTGGAAAGCCCGACTCCGGCCCCAGCACCGTCTCGGTGATCTGGATGGTCTGGGCCACCCGGGCCAGGAGCGCCGTCTCCTCGTGGACCAGGGTGTCCAGCATGGCCATGGCCTGGATGCCAATCACAGGCTTGCCACAGGCACCGGCCTCCACCTGGGGCATGCCGAAACCCTCCAGCCGGGAGGGGCCCGCGTAGATGTCGCAGGCGGACAGCAGGTAGGGCATGAAATCCCGGGACACCTGATGGGTCTGAAAACTCACCCGGTCCTGGATACCCAGGGACTGGGCCAGTTCCATATCGAGACGGTTCTGCACATTGGTGCGTTCCTGGGGCCATACCTTGCAGACATAGCGCCAGGGCGGAACCTGATCCCCCAGGGTGGCAAGGGCTTCCATGACCTCCCGCCCCCCCTTCGAGGCGGCATCCCCCCCCACCGTGAGAATCAAGAGCTCCTCGGGTGCCACGCCCAGGCTCTCCCGGGCTGCTCGGACCTGGGGATCGTCCAGGCTGCGGGGAATGAAGCCATCAGTATCACAGCCTATGGGAAGGGTGAGGGTGTGGTCCCCGCGAATACCATCCCTGACAAAAGTCTCCCGCACCCAATTGGAAGTCACGAGGATCAGGGGCATGGCCTCCAGGACCTCCCGGTAATTGGCCACATAGCCATCGGCAAGCAGCCAGGGCACGGCCCGCATGCCGAACCGCTGGGGGTGAAGGACGATATCCGGCACATCCCCCCAGAATCCCACCCCCACGACGGCATCCGGCTTGAACCAGCGGTAGTACCACTCCTTCTCGAGGTCCGATCGGAGATGGGCCGCGTGAGCCTCGACCCCGATCGCCAGGAGCCCCTTGTAGAGCAGGTCTCCCTGAGTCGCAAGCCCCCCGGGCGCGGGAGGATAGCTGTAGAGCACCAGGATCTTCATAGGCTCAGTATCCCCC
>CAZPUI010000128.1:9755-10777 GCA_964589695.1 uncultured Solibacteraceae bacterium
CCGCGGGGGGTAAGGGACGATATCCGACACACCCCCCCAGAACCCCCCCCCCACGCCGCCACCCGGCTGGAACCAGGGCTAGTACCACTCTTTTCCCGGGCCCGACGGAGGGTGGGCAGCGGGGACACCCCCCCCGATGTCAAAGGCCTCCGGGAACAGCAGACCCCTTGGGGGGCCCGGGCCCCGGGGGGCGGGTGGGGGGGTGTAGAGGACCAGGATCTTCATGGGCCGCATGGGTCTTCACTTTCCTGGGTGGGTGGGAGCCTCAGCGTTCGCTGAAGCAGCGGAAGGCTTCGGTGGGCGGTGTGGTCCGCGCCTCCCAATCCGTCGGTTTGAATCCATAGACATCGGTGATGAGTTCGTATTTCCGCTGCCACACCTGTTGGGACAAGGGGATCCGCAGGTCGGCATCCTGCCGGGCACGCGGGAAATAGGCCGTCTCTCCATCCTCGTAGGCGAATTCCCACAGTTCCTGGGTGAGGATGCTCCCATCGCGCCAGAGCGCCCAGACCGCCCTGGAGACTTCCTCATGCCGACGGTGCCAGGTGTACTCACCACCGGGGGCATGGGTCAGCAGCAGGTCGTAGGGTTCCCAGGGAAGCAGGGACAGGATGGCGTCCTGAACGAGCCTGGTGGGGAGGGGAACCTGCTCAGGGCCATCGTCCAAATCCCCCATGCACCCTTGGGCGCCCAACTGGGCCAAGGCCTCCTGGAACCTTGGGGCGCGGTCGCCATCCTTGCCCCTGCAGAGGGAGACAATGAAGGTCGACCAGGTGGGATGGCTCAGCAGGAGTCCGCCGGCCCAGAGGGTTTCATCATCCGGATGGGCCACCACCACAGCCACGCGAAGGGATTGGTTGGAGCCTAGGTCATGAACACAGTGCCTGTTAACGTGGTGACCGCAGGTGCTTCAGCACCGAAGCTGGCCTTCACCCGCTTGGTTAGTTCCAGGACCAGCGGCGGTATGGCGCCAATCGCCAGGAGCCGCAGGAAATCCGCGAAGGGAACGAAGGAAGACTTGG
>CAZPUI010000129.1:0-10770 GCA_964589695.1 uncultured Solibacteraceae bacterium
AGGGCCACCCGGCGCTCCTCCCCAGGCTTCAGATCGAAGGGCAGCTGGGTGGGACCCGCCAGACGGCCCCCTTCCACCTCCAGGGCGAGGGTCCCGGACTGGGGCTTCTGGGTGCGGTTCTGGAGCAGCACCAGGGCCCGGGTCTCGTCCCCCTCCGTGAGCACCTGGGGCACCACCAGGTTCACCTGCAGGGGCTTGCTCACCACCACCGTGGCCCGACCGATGCCCGCCTTGCCCTCCGCCGTGAAGCCCACGGCCGTGGCCCGCCAGGTGGTGAGGTCATCGGGTAGGGGCACCTTCACCGTGGTGCGGCCCTTCACCACCAGGTCGGGAATCCACAGGGCCGAGTCCAGGAAGTGCTCGCGCAGGGAGTCCATGGCCAGCTGGGCTGAGCTGCCCTGAGTCGACTTGACGCCCGGCTTTTGGGACATGGTGGCGGACATGCTGGTGGTAACCGCCGATGGCGAGGCTGAGGCCACCACTTCCACCACCGACTCGGCCGGTGGAATGGGCTGCAGGTCGAAGCTGAGATGGAGCCGCTCCCCGGCCTTGGCGCTGAGCTCCACGACCTGGGCGAGGTAATGGTCCCCGGAGGCCGTGATCCGGTAGTTCCCCGGGGCCAGGTTCACCAGCTCCCAGGTCCCCTTCTCCGTGGTCAGTGTTTGGAGATCTTGGGTGCCGGGGGGGCCCACCACCTTGATGCTGATTCCCCGCAGGTTCCTGCCGTGGCTGTCCTGCACGAGGCCTTCCAGCTCCACGGTGGTTTTGTCCGGGATCAGGGCCTTGCGCTGGATCTGGGCGGGGCGGGGAGGCCTCGATTGGACCTGGGGCAGGTCCACGTGGACCTGGGTTCGGATGAGAGTTTCCTCAAGTTTTCTGAAGGTATCCCAGGTCTGTCCGCTCCCCACCTGATGGTGGTGAATGGTCTTGGCATAGGGCACATGGAAACTCTCCGCCGGGTCCGGCAGAAGCTCGGGGGCCAGGGCGAAGAGGGCTTCGTCCACCACCGCCAGGCTCGTGGCGGCCCGGACCGGGCGTCCCTGAGGATCCAGGGCCTTGAGGTCCAGGCGGAGGGTGCCCCCGGGGCGGAGTTCGGGTTGGGAGGGACTCACCTTCAGGCTCAGGCGATGGGCTTCGGGACCTTCGTGGAAGGTGCAGGAGGCCGTTTGAACCTCGTGACCCAGAACGGCCACGTGGAAGGTGCCTTCCGGGGCCATCCCTTCGGACAGGGGCAGGTCCAGCAGGAGGCAGTTCCCTTTGGCCTCGGCCTCCCCTTCCCACACCTGCTCCCCCTGCACCAGGGTCCAGCGCAGGGGAGAATTCTCGCGGGGAAGGAGCACCAGGGCCCGCAGGTGCTTGCCCTGGCGCTCCACCGTGGCCCGAAGGTTGGAAGTTTCGGGCAAGGACTGACCCTGGCCCGCCGCCACCACAAGCTGCTCCGCGCGGGCCACCTCGCCGCTGGGAAGCCGGGCCTCGGTGCGCAGGACGAAGGTCCCGGGACCCAGGATAAAGCGGCCCTGGGGACCTTTCTGGGCCGTCACCTGTCGACCCAGCTCCCAGCTGAACTGGGGCTCAAGCATCGTCTCGTTCCAGTCGAGCTCCCAGATCCTGTCGCCCTGGGCCTCGTACAGATGATGGGAGAGGGTGGCCTGGAGGGACTGTCCCTCCCCATCCACCACCTTGGCCTTGACCTCCAGGGCCTCTCCGGGTCTGAAGAGCCGCTGGTTCAATTCGGCGTGCACCTGGGTGGTGCTGGTCTTGCCCAGCATGCGCAGGGCCTTCTGCTTTTGGCCGCCCGCGTCCGTGACCTCCGCCAGCAGGCGGTAGCTGAATCGGGGATCCACGTCGGAGGCCGCCAGGTTCACCTGGGCCAGGCCCTGGGCGTCCGTGCGCCCCTCCCCGCTCCGGCGGTGCTCCACCTTGGGCGCTTCCCAATACCTAGATGGGAGCACCTGGTACAGGTGCCAGGCCAAGGGGGCCTGTGCCACGGGAGCGCCGCTCAGGGCCTGGGCCGAGACCTGAAGGCGCACTTCATCGTCGGCTTCATTGGGCGTTTCCTGGAATCGCACCTTGAACCGTGGCTTTTCGAAGGCCCGCACCTCGAAGGCCACATTGCCCCAGGTCCCCCCGCAGCGGACAGACACCCAGTGGGTGCCGGGCCGGGCATGGGCAGGTACCCTGAACCGTCCCGCGAAGGCCAGGACATTCGGGTCCACCCGGGTGGCCAGGCCCCGGGGGGAATGGGTGTTCTGTTCCCAGGTGGGACCCTCCACCTCGAAGGCCAGGCCCCGTTCCCTGACCTTCCCGTCCTCCCGGTCCTGGGCGGCCCAGAGACCGGCGCTCCAGGTTTCCCAGCCCTGGGGCAGGGTCTCGGTCTTTGCATCGAAGGTCGAGGGTTCCCCCTTCACCGCCACCCGGAAGGCGACCTCCTGGCCTGGACGATAGATGGGCCGGTCGGTATGCAGGTACAGGGTTCGTTCGAGGTTGGGCTTGGGAAGGCCGCGCACCTGGGCGTAGGCGCCGTGGGGCCCCCGCTGGGCCACCACCCGCACGGGGAGTCCCTGCTTTTCGGCATTCCAGACCACCAGGCCCTTGCCATCCGTGGGCGCGGCCTGGAGGGGGCCATGATCCGAGGTGGCGATCCAGACCCGGGCCTCCACCGCCTTGCCCGTGGTCCGGTCCAGGGTGCGAATGTGGAGCCGGGAGCCAAGGGCCGTGAGGTCCAACCGAAGGTCCGACACCAGGCAGGGCAGGTAGGCCACCTGGTCCCCATTCAGGATTTCCAGGATGTAGAAGCCCGGGGGTTGAGGCTCGAAGCGGAAGTGGCTCTGGCGGGCATCCTTGCTGCTCCCCAACAATCTCAGTGTGCCTGCCAGGGCAAAGGTCGGGGCCAGTTCCCGGCGGTGGGATTGGAGGACCTCCATGCGGGTGATGCCCTCCGCTTCCAGCGTTCGATGCAAGGGCGGGGGCTCCGGCAGGGCCAGGGCGCTGAAGAGAGCCCCGGTGTGGAGGCCTGACTCCCACCAACTCCGGCCACTTCCGTGGTAGCCCAGGCTTTGGAGACCCAGTTCACGGCTGGCTTCGTATCGTGGGGGGTACATTCCACAGCTGAACAACAGCCCCGCCCTGGAATCCCTGGTCTCCGCCACCTCCTTGTGGATTCTGACCTCGAGCTGGGCGGGAGGGGGCTGCCGCCAATGTTCCACGGTGACGGTCAAAGACTCTGCCGTCCCCAGCAGGCTGGGGGCGCTCACCCGCTGGGCGAGGAGGCTCAGGCAAGACAGGAGCAGGGCGAGGATGGTTCGCATGGGACCTCCCATCGGGGACTCCTCCAAGGGTGAGTCCCGGGGCGGGGGCCTTGTGTAAAGGTTGTGTATCAACAGGTCCAGCCCGAGGCTTTATGCTTGTGCCATGGATCCCCAATGCGCGAACTGCGGTGCCAGCCTCACCGGGCCCTTCTGTGCCCAGTGCGGCGAGAAGCGGATGGATCCCCATGACTTGAGCTTCAAGCACTTTCTGCATGAACTCTTCCACGAGTTCACCCATGTGGAGGGGCGCTGGTGGAGCACCCTGCGCCTGCTGCTGACCAAGCCCGGGGTCCTGGCCCAGGAATATCTGGCTGGCCGGAGGTCCACCTATGTGCGGCCCCTGAGGCTTAACCTGCTGATGGTCATTCCGGCCTTTTTCCTGGTCAAGCAATCGGGTCTGTCCCTGATGACCCTCACCAAGATCATGCCGCTCATGGCCCAGGTGGCCGACTGGGGGGCCAAGGCCCAGGGCCTGTCCACGGCCGCCTATGTGGCCCAACGCAATGTGGTCTTCCAGGATTGGGGCGGGTTCGCGATCAAGTTCGTGTCCACGGCCGTGGCCATCCTGCTCTGTTTTCTCTTTTGGCACCGACAGCGGCCCCGCTTCGGGGAGCACGCGGTCTACATGCTGTACACGGCTGCCGCCACGGACCCCCTGACCCAACTGCTGAGCTGGGCGGGGGTGATGAGTGGGGTCCCCATGTTGGTTTCCATCACCACCCTGCTGGCGTACGGCTACATCATTGCATACTGGTTCCTGGCGGCCCGTCGAGTCTATGGCCAGGGCCGGGGGCTGACCCTGTGCAAGGTCGTGACCCTCCTGGTCCTGCTGACCCTCTTCAACCTGATGGCCATTGGGGTGTGCGCCCTCGTGGCCCTGCCGGTGGTTCCTTACCTGCTGCGTTGAGGGGTCCCACGACGCCCCCTGGAGGCCATGGAGAAGGGCAGGTCTGGATTGGGCATCCTGGGGACATGTATGGGCATTCCAGAACTGAAGCCGTCAGGAGGATGAAAAGGGCCAATTACCCCCGCGGAAGTGCCAGCGGCAGACCTACCTCGACGAGTTCACCTCCAGCTTAACCCGACGAGCCTCCAGATCCCGAAGGCTGCTGTTCTACCGGCTGATGCAGATGCCGTGCAGACAGCGCCGGCCCCCTATCGAGGTCTGATCCAATCTTTTCGTGGTCGGGGTCACCACACGTACTTGGGGTCGCGAGAGCGAAGTGGATACCCCGTTTGGTGAAATTTATATAATTAATAGAATATCTTAAATTCGTCACTTGAATCGGATTGAACAGTGCTTAAAAGGAATTAGATTGAGCTATGATTCTATTGCTAGAAACGATTTGCATCGAAAAAGTAGCTCGAGATTGGGGTTCTTTGCTGTATTGTCTCTTTGTAAAAATCGTTACAATCACCTCCATCTATCAAAGGTGCCCCATGCCCGATGCCATGCAGTCTTCCCGTCGCGAATTCATCGCGAGCCTCAGCGCCCTCGGCCTTCTTGGAACGGTTGGTTGTTCAGGGAGTCTCGTTCCGGACCAGATCCTGCGAAATGTAACGTGCTGGGATGCCATTCGTCTCATGAAAGAGGGGCGCCTCAGTGCAGTGACCTTGGCCACCCAGGTGCTTGCGCGCGTAGAATCCCGCAAGGATTTGAACGCTTTCATCACCGTGGACAAGGCTCAAGTCCTCCGTGATGCTGCTGCTGCCGATGCCCTTCGACGGAGCGGTGCCCCCTTGGGTCCCCTCCACGGCCTGCCCATCGCCCTCAAGGACGTCATCAACACCCTGAAGGTGCCCACCAGCTACGCAACCCAGGCCCTCATCGGCCACCGGCCCCACCAGGATGCCGAGATCACCCGTCGCCTCCTCGGCGCAGGTGCCATCCTCCTGGGCAAAACCAATTGTGACGAACTGAGCTGCGGCTCGGGCAGTCAGGACTCCGCTTTTGGTGGCGTGAAGAACCCGTACGACCTTGGCCGTATTCCGGGTGGCAGTTCGGGCGGTTCTGCTGCGTCTGTGGGTGCGGGCGTGGTGCCCATGGCCATCGGTGCTGACACCACGGGTTCGATTCGCATGCCGGCGGGTCTTTGCGGCGCCGTTGGCTTCAAGCCCACGGTTGGCCGTTACTCCACGGCAGGCGTGTGGCCCATTTCCTCCACCATGGATGAAGTGGGACCCATTTGCCGACACGCATCGGACTTGATGCTGTTCGATCGCGTGCTTTGCGACGATGCTTCCCCCTTCCCCTTTGCCCACCTCCATGGCATGCGGATCGGCGTGCCTCGCAAGCACTTCTACAATCGAAGCAATGACACGGCCATGCTGGATGTCATCGAGAAGAAAATCCGTCTTCTCTCCAGAGCGGGCGCTGTGATCGTGGAAACGGACTTTGCCGATATCTCCCTCCTGGATCCCATGGCCGTGGCCTATCCCATCCTGTTCTGCGAACTGCAAAGGAGCATGGAAGCCTTCATTCAATCCGAAGGCATCGGCCTTACGCTTCGCCAAATCGCCGATCAGTTCACACCCAATGTGAAGGGCATCTTCGAGGGCTTGATCTTTGCGGATCCGTTCCCCTTCGATTTGGCTCAGGCCCTGCGCGATCGTCAGTCCCTCATCCAGATGTGGCAAGCGTACGTTGCCAGCAATCGCCTGGACATGGTGGCCGTGCCCTGCACGCCCTTCACCGCCACCCAGATCGGCCAGACCTCCGTGCGCTTCGACAATCGGGACGCCGCTCCCATGGATGTCATCGAGAACAGCACTGCCCCCATAGCAGCCATGGGCCTGCCCAGTGTGGCCATCCCCGCAGGCTATGCCAATGGCGGCATGCCCGTTTCCATGTTGTTCATCGGTGAAGCCGGACAAGACCGCAAACTTCTTTCCGCCGCCACCATCATGGAGCCCCTCTTCGACGTCCAGTTATTGCTGTCGTAACCAGACCGGGCACGGTGTATCCCTCCAGGTCGATGCCTTCGGATCGCATCCGGGTCACGGCCCGCCCCATGGCTTCACGGAGCTTCTGGGCACAGGCGGGACCCAGGAGGTCGCCCTTGAAGGTCCGGAGCATCTGGGGGATGGGCAACGCTCTGGGCGCGGTGCGGTCGGGGCCTGGACCTGGGGGATTGCCTGGCCCTGGCACCCACCGCCGATGAAGTGCGCCAGGCCGAAACCTGGATCGCCACCCAGGATCTCAATCCCGACTGGCCCGCCCATGTGGTGGTGACGCTCAAGGATCTGGCCCGGAGGCTCGGTCATGGGCTTTAGGCGACTAACCTGCGCTCGGTTGGCCCTGAAGGGCGAAGCCTTGACCATGGCCATGGTGGGCATCGGGATGAGCTTTTCTGGCGAGTCCTCGCAGAATCCCAATATTGAGGACACCCTCCTGGCCGCCTCCATCGAAGGGATGGAATGCGAGGATCTCCGCGTGTTGGCCATCCTCCTGACCTGGTTGGGAGTCCACGCCGCTTGGATCAATGTCGATCGCCTGACCACCCTGGTGGGCCAGCAATCCAGCGAGCGGGTTCGGGCTTTTTGGGGCGCGGTGGCCCATTGGCTCGGCAAGGATCGGCGTTTCGCTCGCCTCTCCAAACAATATGCGGGGCCGCGTCTGGATCTGTTGGCGACAGGAACGGACTTCCATCTGCACCGTTCGGGGGAAGATACCCGATTCGTGGGGGCGCCCCTCCGAGTGCCCGCAGGAATCCTCCGGGACCGGAAGGTGGATGTCCTCACGCCGACCGAACTGGCCCGCCGTCACGGCACCTACCGACGCCGCATTCTGCTGGGGCCTTCCTACCGGGCCGATATGTGGGCCGAACTGGACCGCGATCCTAGCCTGTCTGCCGCTGAACTGGCACGCCATGCCTACGGCTCCTTCGCCACGGCATGGCATGTGAAGCGGGATTGGGTCCTGCTGAAGCACGCGGAATCGGCGTGAGGTCGACGTCAGCCGTTCGGGCGCCGGCCTCGGTCATGGATCATGAACCCGGGGGATCCGCTGCGACCTCAGCGGGCCAAGGCCAGCGCTGCCTCCAGCACCTCGTCCCGTCCCTCCTTCAGCCCCTGGAGGGTGCGTTCCACGGGCACGGTGGGCAGGATGCCCACGCCGTTGAGGGGCGAGCCATCATGCTTGGGCACCTTCATGCCGGTGAAGGAAAAGGAGAAACCCCCGGCCTTGAGGGTGTTCACATTGCCGTCGATACCGGCACTGGGCCCCCCCACGATGTCCCCCAGCTTGTAGTACTCGACAAAGTCCAGCAGGAGCTCGCTCTGGCTGATGGCGCGGGCGTCCGACAGGAAGATCAGGCGGGCTGGGAGTTTCGGGGCCACGGGCTGGATGAACCAACGGGAATTCTCATAGACCATGCCCTCGCGGTCGGGTCGGGTGGGCTTGGGGATGAGGAAGGGCGGTGTCTCCAGGGGCTTGTCCGTGAAGCGCGCGAAGAGACGCTGCCAGGCGCCGAAGACCGGATAGCCGCGCATGTCCAGAATGATCGCCCGCGCCGCCGCCAGCTTTTCCAGGCTGGGTTCCACATCGGCGTGCTTGAATTTGGCAAGGTCCAGGTACCAGACCCCGGGCCTCAGCTCTGATAAAAGGCTGTCGGGGCGGGGTTCCATCCGGCCGTAGGCGAGGCCCTTGCGCAGCAGCTCCACCCGCCTGGGTTTGCCTTCAGGGTCCACCAGGTCCAGGGTGATGGGGCCTTCGGGCCCCAGGAGTGCCCGCTTGGCCTGGTCCCGAAGGGCATCCTGGCGGGTGGAGGTGGAGCGTACGGCGGGTGTTCGGGCCAGGCGGGCGGACATGGACTCGCCCTCCAGGGCCACCACGCGATCCCCAGGGTGGACGAGGTCCGCCAGTTCAGGGACAACACCGGCCACGGCCAACTCTCCCTTCACCCAGACCAGCTCGATGCCTGGGCGACCTTGGGGTGGGGTCGCTGGGTTCGGTGTGGTCAGGCTCACCGCGGCGTGGCCGTCCTTCAGGCGGTTGAACATGGCACGCAGGGGGAGCAGGGCCGCCTCATCCGTGGCGCAGGGGGCCACGTCCTTCAGCACCTCTGGTAACTGGGACGACCAGTCCACATCGGTGTATTCGAAGATGGGGAAGAAGTGCTGAATGACATTCCAGGCCTGCACCGCCGCGCCAAGCCTCCGGGCGCGAGCAGGATCCGCCGGGCCTGGGGCGGGAAGCCCGGAGGTCACCACGGGGAGTGTGCGCCGGTCACCATCCACGGGGATCCCTGTGCTGAACACCAGGCGAACACCATTCCCAAGGTCCTTGACCAAGGGGGGCAGGGGCTCGTCGGGGACGGGTCCGTAGGTGCGGGTGCTTCTGTAGATGCTCTGGGGGCTGAGTCCCACCCCGGTGTGGGCCCAGGTGACCACACCCTTCATCTCCATTGGCCTTGCCTGGGGGCTGGCAGCCTTGCCCGCCACCAGGAACTGGGCGGTGGGCGCCACCTGGGCGAAGGCGATGCGCAATCGGCCGGCCAGGTCCGCCGCGGAGGTGGCTGGCTCCACCTCCACCACCCCGTTCGCGGCCAGCTGGTCCCAGTCCGCCTTGACTGCGGTGTCTGTGGGATGGAACCAGCGCAGGCAGCCATAGGCCTTCGCGAAGGCCACCAGGTTACGGGTACCCGCCTCCGTGAGGGGGGCCGGGGCTTGGGCCGAAAGCAGTCCTGTGAAGAGCAGGAGGAAGAGGGCGCGCATGGGGGGATTATTCCATGGCGGAGCAATGCCCCAGGGATAAGGAAGCCTTGCCCCTGAAATTATTCACCCCCGTTGGCGTCAACGACCTGGCCCTGGAGGCCGCCTAGAACCGCACCCCCACGCCCGCCCGCCATCCATCCAGGCGGGCCCAGGTGTAGAGTTCCTTGGTGTCGGCGCCCCCCTCCAGCAGGCGGTAGCCCAGGTCGGCGAAGACCCTCGGTGTGGCCTGCCATCGCAGGAGCAGGGCCCCGTCCACCGCCCGGCCCGGGCCACCCGCCAGGGCGTCCAGGTCGAAGTGGGCGCTCAGGGTGGGGGAAAGGCGCCGGGCCACGGCGAGGTGGGCCAGGGGCACAAAGCCCAGGTTGTCCTTGGTTTCGGGGGTCGCTCCCTGCACCAGGCGCACCTTGGCATCCCGCACCTTGGCGGTGGCGCCCACCTGGACCGTCCAGCCCTCGGGGGCCTCCAGGCGGTAACGCCAGGTGGCTCGGGTGCTGTTGAACCGGTACGTGCCCTCCACGGGCTCACCGGCCTTGAAGGTGGTGCCCTGGTAGACCACGTCCCGGCCGAAGCGGCCCGTACCCCGAACCTCGAAGGGGGCATGGAGGAAGCGCAGTTCGTGGCGGTCGTTCAGTTTCCAGGTCCCCTCCACCCGGAAGGCCATGGTGGGGCCCGCCCCTAGCAGGTCGCGGAAGCTGAAATCCGTCCCCCCCAGGGCGGGCTTGCGCACATCGTTGCGGCGGGTCTGGTACAGGGTGGCCTCAAGGGAGAGGGTGCCCTCCGCCAGGAGGGTGGGAAGCAGGGCCAGGGATAGGATCAGGGGGCGCATGGGATCTCCTTCCCATCATTAACGCCGGCAATCCTTCCACGGATGTGACGGGTCAGCAGAACTTCAGCGGTACCGAAACCGCCCGCCTGGTCATCGAAGCCTTGGGGAGGTAGCCATGAAACCCATTGCCATCCTTGGAACCGGGAATGTGGGCCAGGCCCTGGCCTCGGCCTTCCGCCGCCTTGGGCAGCCCTATGTGTTCGGGGCCCGCACCCCCAAGGGCGCGGACCAGCTCGGTCTCTCCGAGGCCGTGGCCGCTGCGGACCTGGTGATCCTGGCGGTGCCCTACGCCGCGGCCCTGGACTTGGCCGCCGCCCTCCCCGACTGGGGGAACCGCATCCTGGTGGATGCCACCAACCCCATCGCCCCGGACTTCTCGGGGCTGGCGCTCGGCACCACCACCTCCGGCGCGGAACAGGTGGCAGCGCGGGCCCGGAATGCGCGGGTGGTGAAGGCCTTCAACACCACGGGGGCCGAGAACATGGCCGACAGCGCCTACGCCGCGCCCCTGATGATGCCCGTGGCGGGGGACGATCCCGAGGCCCGGGCCGCGGTGATGGCCCTGGCCCGGGGCCTGGGCTTCGAGGCGGTGGACGCCGGGGACCTTACGGCAGCGCGGCTCCTGGAGCCCTTCGCCATGACTTGGATCCACCTTGCCATCAAGCGGGGGCTGGGGCGGCGCATCGCCTTCGTCCTGCTGCGCCGCTAGGGAGCCCACCATGCACAAGAGCCGCCTCGAGGCCTTCAGCGACGGTGTCCTGGCCATCATCCTCACCATCATGGTGCTGGAGATGAAGGTGCCTCATGGGGACGCCAGCCTGGCGGCCCTGAAGCCCATCCTGCCGGTCTTCCTGGGCTACGTGCTCTCCTTCACCTATGTGGGGATCTACTGGAACAACCACCACCACCTGCTCCAGGCCG
>CAZPUI010000130.1:0-10761 GCA_964589695.1 uncultured Solibacteraceae bacterium
CATGTTTTCAATGACGAGGTAGGCCCCCTTGGGGAGCATCTTGTAGGGCAAGGTGGGCCGCTGCTCCTGGTTCAGGCCGCGGACGAAGACGGGCCTGGCCGCGGTGCCCCCGGAATTCACCTCGAAGAGCCCTGCGGAGTTGTCCGCATATATGCCGTGCAACTCCACCACGGTGCCCTCGGGCAGCACCCTGGGCAGTGTCTTCCGGGGCGTCGCCTCCGTCCCATAGGGATTGTTCGTGTCGGTGCCCCTTCCGTGGTCGATGTAGTGGGTGTAGAAGCCCCCCTCGCCGTTCGGGGTGTAGGTCAGGTCAGGATTGCGTCGGCTGGGTTCGTCGTACATCCGGTAGGACTCCTGGATGCCGAAGGGGGGGGCCGGGATGCCGATGGGCGACTGCCAGGTTGCGGCCAGCACGTCCACCCTCGCCGTGCGGGTCACGGTGCCCCCGGGGCCCGTGGCGGTGAGGGTGTAGGTCGTCGTGAAGGCGGGGCTGACGGTGCGGTTGCTTCCCGTCACCGGACCGATGCCTTGGTCCAGGGAAAGGGTCGTGGCGTTCGTCACGGTCCACGCCAGGGTGCTGCCCTGACCCGCCTGGATGCTGGCCGGGGTGGCGGTGAAGCCCGTGATTTCCGGAACGGGTGCCAGGGTCGTCACGCTGAGGGCCGCGCTCTGGGCACTCACATTGCCTGCGGCGTCCTGGGCCGCCACGGTGTAGCGATAGGTGGTGCCCATGCTCAGGCCAGCGTCCTCGTACGAGGTGCCCGTGGCCGTGCCGACCTGGGTGCCTTCGCGGAAGACCCGGTAGCCCGTCACCCCCACATTGTCCGTGGAGGATGTCCAGCTCAGGGTCAGGCTGGTTTCCGTGACGGCGCTGCTGGTGAGGTTCGTGGGCACGCTGGGCGCCTGGGTGTCGGGGGGCACGACCTCCCGCTGGTAGGGGCCGATGTCCCAGGTGGAGCCCGTGGGACGGGGTTTACCCTCGGCATCCACCCGGAGGTCGATCCCGAACCGTTCGGTGAAGAGGGTGTAGACGGGATGGGCGTCGGTCTTGCCCAGGGCCGGGGAGTCGGCCTGGAGGTGGAAATCATTGCCCACGGCGTTCACAAACTTCGGATCGCCTTCCAGGCAACCCTCGGCCTTCCCCAGGGCCTGGAGGCCCGCCAGGGTGATGGTCCCCCCACCCCAGCGATAGAGGGGCGCCCCGCCAGGCTGGTGGAACACATTGGTGCGAATCTCCGCCAGCCGCTGTTGATCCGTGGCCTCCACCCGCAGGTGGTACCCCCCGGGTGCCACCTCGGACACGATGTTGTCCTGGAAGTCCAGCAGTGCGTTGAGGCCCTGGACGCCCCAGTCGATGCCGTTGTCCACGCGATGGAACACATTGCCCACAAGGGTCACGCCGCGGCATCCCCAGGTCCGGAAGGCCCTCGCCGTGCCTTCGGCGTTATGGATATCCCGCACGGTGTTGCCGATGAAGTAGACGTCGTGATTCTGGTCGCCCCCCACCTGGATGCCACTGCCATTGGCGTTGTAGATCTCGTTGAACAGGAACCAGGTGTTCTTGGGCGAAAAGGTGGGCCCGTAGTGGACCACGATGGCCCCACCCGACCCTCCGGAGCCTTGGCTGAGCCCCTTGAAGTCGTACATCTTGTTCTGGGAGACGACGATGTTCTCCACCTCCTTGAGGTCCACGGCGTTCTCGCCCGTCTCGTGCATCAGGTTCCGGCCGAAGTAGTAGTTCGACGCCAGATACTGCACGCCGTGGCCACCCCCCACGCAATCCCCCTTGGACTGGTAGATGTCGCTGTCCAGTACCCAGACCCGGGTGGTCCTCCGGTTGCAGTAGACGCCCACGGTGTCGTCCTCGGGGAAGGAAGGTCCGTTGGGATCGAAGTCCGAGACCTTGATCACGTTGTCCCAGAACACCAGGTTGTGTACCTGGGTGTGGTCGAGGTAGCTCACACCCCCCAGATCGCCAAAGACCCTGCAGTGTCTAAAGGCCACGTGATGGGCCTCGTCCCCCAGTTCCACCACCCGGGGCATGAGGGACATGCGCAGGGTGAGGTTCTCCCAGATCACATGGTGCCCAATGAGGAGCCAGTCGCCGCCCTCGAGGGTGGGCTGGCCGCCGGAACCGCGGATGAACATGGGCTTGTCCACACTCCCCGTGTAGCGGATGCGCCGCTGGCCCGACACGATGTACGGCCCCCCATGCACTTCGATCACGGCCCCCGGCGCCGTGTTGGCAGCCTCGGGGAAGGTCTTGCGGGGCTTGGCGGCGGTGCCGCAGGGATTGCCGGTGTCCGTGGAGGCGGGATGGGTGTTGTCCACGTAATGGGTGTAGGGGCCATCCCCCGCATCCAGGTAGGGCGTGGCCGTCCCCGGATAGGTCTGCCCGGCATACATCCTGTGGCCCTCCTCGATGCCGAATTCCGGCTTGGGGATGCCCAGGGGGGGCACGTAGGGATTGGCCACCGCGGGCAGGACTTCCAGGGCCACCGTGGCGATGTCGCTCACGGCCCCCTTGGCATCCCGCACCCTGAAGGTGAAGGGATCCGGTCCTGCGAAACCTCCGTGGGGCTGGTAGCGCAGGGCCGAAGTGCGCACGCGCTGTACGGCGAGCTGTTCCGAAGGTTCCAGCATCCACGTGCCGTGCTGGGGAGGCGTCACGACCTCGAAGACCACCTGGTCCATGTCCTGATCCTGGGCATGCAGGGTGATGGAGAAGACATGGGGACTGTAGTGGATGCGGAGGGCCTTGGCCGATACCGTGGGTGCGACGTTGGCGGGAGGCGCCACGGTGACCGTCACCTGGGCCGTGCTGCTGCCGGCCCCGTTGCTGGCCGTGAGGGTGTAGGTTGTCGTCGCCGGGGGGCCCACGACCCGACTGGTACCCGTCACAGGGCCAATGCCTTGGTCAAGGACGAGGCTCGTGGCTCCCGACACGGTCCAGGCCAGGGTGCAGGACGCTCCCGGTGTAAGGGTTGGGGGCGTCGCCGTGAAGGCGGTGATGGTGGGCCGCAGCCCGGAGGGGGGCATGCCACCGCACTGAAGCTTCCAGCCCGTGTCGGGCTCCGTCCACACCGCCACCCAGCCCTTGAGGGCCGCCCCGTCCATCAGCATTCCGTACACTTGCCCCGTAGCACTGTTCCACCACACCAGGTCTTCCCGCCCATCCCCATCCAGATCCCCGGATCCACGCACCTCCCAGAGGGCATTGGGCTCCGTGTGCACCACCATCCCAGCCTGGGCGAGGCCCGCCACCACGGGCATGGCATAGATGCCGCCCGCGGTCTGGTGCCGCCACACCAGATCACAGGTGCCATCCCCATTGAAGTCCAGCATGGCCACGGGTACCCACTGGGTGTCGGGCTCGTGGTGGAGCACCTGACCCCCACGCACCGAAGGGCCATCCATGAACATGGCGTACACCAGGCCCGTGGTGGTGTTGCGCCACAGCAGGTCGGCCTTCCCATCCCCATCGAAGTCCCGGGCCCCCAGGATCACCCAGGCCGGATCCGGCTCCTGCCACACCATGGCCCCGGCCCCCTGGACCAGACCCTGGAGGGGCATGAGATAGACCCCTCCCGTGATGGCATGGCGCCAGACCAGGTCCGCGCTCCCATTCCCATCAAAGTCCGCCATGGCCTGAACGGTCCAGTTCGTATCGGGTTCCGTGTGCAGAACCCCACCCCCTTTCACCGAGGGCCCCTCCAGGAGCATGCCGTAGGTCATGCCCGAGGCCTGGTTCCACCACACCAGGTCCGCGCGGCCATCCCCATCCAGGTCACCGCTCTCCAGGATCTTCCAGTCTGCGCTGGGCTCGGTCCAGATCACCCCTCCCGCCTGAGGCTGCCCTCCCTGCAGGGGCATGCCATAGACCATGCCGCTGGAGGCATGTCGCCAGATGAGGTCCGAGGTGCCATCCCCATTGAGGTCGTTCCGTACGCAGGAGGCCCCCCCCGCCCGAACCAGGCTGGTGGGGTGCCCCCCGAAGGGCACGCCCAGGGGGGCCTCCATCCTTGGACGCCCCCCCCGGTCCGACAGGGGGCGTTGAGGGGTCCCTGCCTTCCAGGCCTTCCCTCGATGCACGTTCAAGGCCGAGGTGGGCAGCCCCTGGGCCCAAAGTACGGCTCCCGAAAGGAGGACGAACAAGCCCAGCAGGGCACGAACAAGGACTCGCGTTTGGTTCATGGCTGACTCCTGGCTCCAGGGATGGGTGCGGTGACCAGGCTCCGCACCCAGCCGAGGGAATGAGCTCATGGGTAACGTTTCCAGCATTCCCCGTCGTCCCCATGGATCCAGGAGGACTCCAAGTCTTCATTCGTGTGTTCTGAAACCTGTGGTATCTCTGGGACCCACCCCAGGACCCCTGCCCCCATGCGCACACGGATGCTCCTTGAAGTCATGTTCACCCTGGGTGGCCTGGGGCTTGGAGCCCAGACCCCCCCGAGGATCGAGCGCCTGAACTACTTGTTATCCATCACCAAGGTGCAGCAGCCCACCTTGAGCGATCCCGAGATGCTGTCCAGCGCCCAGGAGGCGGTGGCCCTGGCGGAGGCCCTGAACCTGAAGGGCCGAAAAGTCCAGGCCCTCAGGTCCCTTTCCTTTGCCTGGAGCCGGAACAAGGTCCCATCCCAGGCCCTGGAAGCGTCCTACCAGGCCCGGGAGCTGGCCCTGAACCTCGGCAACGATGCCCTGGGAGCTTCCATCGAGCTGGAGATCGGAGACATCTTCCAGTACGGGCTCTCGGATTTCCCCACGGCCCTGGCCTACTACCGGATGGCCTTCCAGCGTGCCGAAGCGGCGGCGTCGGAGCACTGGATGGTCAAGGCCCAGAGCCACATGGGCGATGTCTACACCCACCTTGGCGCGTATCCCACCGCCACTCAGCACCTTATGAAGGGGTTGAGGCTCTGCGAGCGGCCCAGGGAGTATTACACCCGCATGGCCCGGGGCGTGATCCTCGTGAACCTGAGCCAGATCGATGTGGCCATGGGGGATCTGGAGGAGGCCGAGCGGCATCTGGGGCAGGCGGAGGTCATCTTCGCCGAGCCTGGGGGGTATGAAACCTATGGACGCTCCCGGATCCAGATCCAGCGCGGCAACATCCTGAGGCAACGGGGCGACCTTCCGGCGGCACTTCTGGAATACCGCAGGGCCCTGGAGATCCGATCCAAGCGCACGAACCTCTCGGAAATCGCGGCCCTCCATCACTTGATCGGGGACGCGGAACGGGAACGGGGTGCCCTGGACCTGGCCCTGGATCACCTCCGCCAGGCCCTGGAGCTTCGACGCAAGGATTCCGAGGCCCTGGGCCTCGCCGAGACCACCTGCGCCCTCGGTCGGCTCCTGCTCCAGCAAGGGAAACCCCAGGAGGCCCTGCCCCACCTCGAGGAAAGCCTTCGGGTGAGCGAGGCCAATGCCTACAACAAGCAAAGGACCGCGGCCTACCTGGCCCTGGCGGACACCCACGCCGCCTTGGGCAACCTGGACCGCTCGAAGTCCTACCGATCCTTGCACCACACCTGGAAGGACCAGATCCAGGGTTCCATGGTGACCGCGACCGTCCGGTCCCTCATGACCCGCTATGAACGGGACCACCTCGACCGGGCGCTGCGCACGCTCCGGGACCGTTTCAGCCGAACCCGCATCCTCGTGCTGGCGGGGCTGGGGGGCATGGGACTAGTGGGGGTGGATCCCCTGCCGGAGCGGCCGCACCTGGTGCTCTGGATGCGCGAGCGGAGCCTGGGGGAGACCGCCCTCCGGATCCAGCTGAGCCAGCTCCAGGCCGATCGGCAGGGTGAGGTCGACCCCCCCGCGGAACCCGTCAAAAAGTACGCGGCTTCACGATTGACGGACGACCTGGCCCAGTCCTACATCCGGCGCATCCACCAGCTCTTCGAGGAGGAGCACCTCCACCGGGACCCGGAGCTGACCCTGGACCGGCTGGCGGAGCGGTTGAACCTGAGCGGCACCTACCTTTCCCAGATCTTCAACCAGTATCTGGAGACCCGGTTCATCGACTTCCTGAACGCCCATCGTGTGCGGGAGGCCTCCCAGGCCCTGCGCAATCCCGCCAACCAGGAGCGCTCGGCCTCCGACCTCGGCTTCGAGGCCGGATTCAACTCGAAATCGAATTTCTACAAGATCTTCAAGCAGGCCACGGGTTGCACACCGTTGGAATACCGAAAGCAAGGTGGACCGTCCTAGGGAAGCCCTCCCCTGAATGCCAGAGCGCCGGTCCGGGTCTGCGGTGCACGGGATCGATCAGTTGGAGCTTCCATCCCACCCCGCCATGCGGGCCAGGAGCCACCACATGGCCTTGGCCAGGCGCAGGCAACCCTCCTGTCCGATGTGGGTGCCCGCCACTTCGTTGGCCATGTTGTCGGGGTGGATGTTGGCGTGGGACCGCGGGGTTCCCCCATCGTTCCAGGTCGTCAGGTACTTCTGGCCTGCCTGGTTGTGGGTCAGGATGTCGGCGTAGTCGAAGAGCACCCGGCTGCGATCCTGCCCCACGAAATCCCGGATGTACTGGTGCTTCAGACTGCTGTCGCTGAAGCCGGGCGATGGAGGTTCACCCACTACGTTTCCGTTCCGGGTCACCCGGTAGGCGGTGACACCCAGACTGTCCGTGGAAGCCTGCCATTCCAGCCAGAGCCCCGTGGCCGTCAGGCTGCGGGCCCACAGCCCTGTGGGCACGGACGGGGGGGTGGCGTCGGTGGTCACGGAAACTGTGACCTGGCGGGTGGAGGTGCCCACCTCGTTGGTGGCAGTCAGGGTGTACGTGGTGGTCTCCAGAGGCGCGACGGTGTGGCTGGTACCGGTTACGGTTCCGAAGCCCGGTTCTAGACCCAGGGTGGTGGCGCCTTGGACGCTCCAGGCCAGCACCGAGGACTGCCCCCTCTCAAGGCTCGTGGGCGTGGCGGTGAAGGACTCGAGACTCGGTTTGGCCACGGTCCCCCCTGCATAGGCACCAAGGTCCACGCCCCCTTCCCCTGCCCCCAGGGCGGGGGAACCCACCCGAAGCCGAAGGCCGTCATCCGCCGTGAAGGGGCGCCCATCCGGCCCCAGGGGATCGGACAGGCTCACGAAAAGGGGATCCCGTTCCACCAGGTCCGTGGCGGCGGGGGTTCCAGGGGTTCGCAGGTTGTAGGTCAGATTGAAACCCGCATCCTGAACACTGAGGGCTTCCTTGGCATAACTCCCGCCCCCGAAGGCGAAGATGTTGTGCTTGACCACCCCCGTGGCCCCATAGGCGGGCAGGAGGGCGACCTGGTCCCGGAAGCCCACGCCGTGCAGGGCATGGTTCACGAAGGTGTTGTGGGTCACCTCCAGGTTCTGGACCCCGAAGGCGCAGATGTTCCAGGAGGTGGCGCCGATGAAGACATTGCCCCGCACGGTGATGCCCGCCATCTCTCCCAGGGCGGAACGGCTCTGATCCATCATCAGGCCCTGGTTGAAATAGCCCATGCCCAGGTTGCCTTCGATGAGCACATTGCGCGCATACTCGCCCGCATTGACCACGTAGGTCTGGAAGAGGTCCGTGTGGGAGGCACCCACCTCCTCCTTGCGGGTGCCGTGCATGAAGTTGCGGCTGAGCACGTGGTCCTCACCGAAGAAGCGGATGTTGTCGGCATCCCCTCCGCCCGTGGCGGGGCGCACCAGCCTTTCGATCTCGTTCCCCTCCACGCGCCAGCGCTTCCCGGCGACGATCAGCCCCATGTTGCAGCGGTAGATGTGGTTGCCCAGGACCCGGATGTCGCTCCAGAGGCCGGGCGTCCCCGTGGCCCAGGCGGGACGGAGGCCATGCCCCGGCACATCGTGGATGTAGTTGTCCTCGATCACCACCTGGTTCGCTGCCAGCCAGACGCCATTGCCCTCCCAACCCCCCACATCATGGGTCAGATCGAAGCCCCGAACCGCTACACCATCCGCCTTGATGGAAAACCCGTGGAGCACCCGAGCCTCCCGCCGCGGCCAGCTGGTGAAGACCACCTTGGCCCCGGGGGTACCCCCACGCCGCACCAGCACACGTTCGTCGTAGGTCCCGGGCTTCACCCGAATCTGGTCCCCGGCCACCGCCTGGTGGGCCCCTGCCTGGATCGTCTTCCAGGGCAGGGCCTCGGTGCCGGGGTTGGCATCATTCGCCTGGGGGTGGGTCCCATCCACGTACAGGATCCGACCCGTCGTGCTGCCCACCGTCACCAGCACCGAGCGGGTGACGCTGCGGGTGCCATTGGTGGCCGTGAGCACATAGGTCGTGGTGACCGTGGGGCTCACGGTGAAGCTGGAACCGGTCACCGCGCCGATGCCCTGGCTCAGACTCAGGCTCGTGGCATTGGACACCACCCAGCTCAGGGTGGTGCCCATGCCCACCGTCAGGGCCGGTGGGGTGGCGATGAAGCTGGCGATGGCGGGGAGCGGTGTGGTCAGGTTCAGGGTGGCGCTGGGTTCACTGGGATTCCCCGCAGCATCGAGGGCCACCACGGTGAAGCTGTAGGCCGTGCCCGCGGCCAATCCCGTCACCCCGAAGAGGGTTCCCGTCGCCTCCCCCACCGGGGTGCTGCCTTGGTACACGCGATAGAGGGCCACCCCCACATCGTCCGTGGAGGCGACCCAGGAAAGGGTGAGGGTATTGGCGGTGACCTGGGCCGCCGCCAGTCCCGTGGGTGCCGAAGGGGGTAGGGTGTCGGGACTCACCGTCACCGTCACTTTCGCGGCGGTGGTGCCCCCGGGGCTGGTGGCCGTGAGGGTGTAGGTGGTGCTGGCGGTCGGGGTGACCGTGCGACTGGTGCCCGTCACGGGACCCAGGCCTGGTTCCAGGCTCAGCCCCGTGGCCCCGGCAACGGTCCAGGCCAGGGTGCTGCACTGCCCTGCGGTAATCCCGGTGGGGGTTGCCGTGAAGCGGCTGATCACTGGCCCCAGGCCCGAAGGCTTCACCACGCCCCCGGCCTGAATTTGCCAGTTCGTGTCCGGTTCGGTCCATACGCTCACCCAGGCTTTCAGGGCGGGTCCGTTCAGCAGCATCCCGTACACCTGGCCGGTGCCCGCATGCCACCACACCAGGTCCTCCCGGCCATCCCCGTCCAGGTCACCCACGGCCCGCGCCTGCCACTGGGCATCGGGCTCCACATGCAGCACGGCCCCCCCCTGGGGCGTTCCACCCAGGATGGGCAT
This sequence comes from uncultured Solibacteraceae bacterium, assembly GCA_964589695.1. GTDB lineage: Bacteria > Acidobacteriota > Holophagae > Holophagales > Holophagaceae > CAZPUI01. The sequence goes on from CAZPUI010000130.1 coordinate 9,181, forward strand.
GGCGTAGACCATTCCAGTACCAAGGTTCCGCCACATCAGATCGCAGGTCCCGTCCCCGGTGAAGTCGAGCAGGGCCACGGGCCTCCACTGGAGGTCCGATTCGGTGTACAGCACCTGCCCGGCGCGCACCGTCATGCCCTCCATGAAATGGAGGTAGAGCATGCCCGTGCCCTCGTTCCGCCAGAGGATGTCCGCCTTCCCATCCCCATTGAAGTCCCGGGCCCCCAGGATGCCCCAGGCAGGGTCCGGCTCCTGCCACACCACGGCCCCCGCCCCCTGGGCCAGGCCCTGGAGGGGCATGAGGTACACCATCCCTGAGGTTCCGTTCCGCCAGAGGAGGTCCGGAGTGCCATTCCCATCGAAGTCCGCCAGCGCCTGGATCGTCCAGGCCGTGTCCGCCTCGGTGTGGAGGACTCCGCCCCCCTTCACGGCCACCCCATCCAGCAGCATGCCGTAGGCCATGCCCGTATGCCGGTTCCACCACACCAGATCACCCCTGCCATCCCCGTCCAGATCCCCACCCTCCAGGATGCTCCAGGCCCCATCGGGCTCGGTCCACGCCACACCGCCTCCCAGGGGGTGTCCCGCGGACAAGGGCATGAGGTAGACCTGACCCTGGGCAAGGTGTCGCCACACCAGGTCCGAGGTCCCATCCCCATTGAAATCATTCCGGGCCACCCCGGGAGAGGACGCTTTCAAAGGCATGGCCGAACGAACGCCAAAGGGGGTACCCAGGGCGGTTTCCATCCATGGGCGGAAGACGCGCAACGCCAGGGAGCCATCCCGACGTGCCGCCGGGGTCGGCAGGCCCTGGGCCCCCATACCCGGTGCCAGGAGGAAGGCCAGCAGGACCCGCAGGGCCATAAGACAGGGTGAGAAGGTCCGCCATCCAAGCATCACGATCTCCGGGGGCAATGGTTCAGTCATTGCATGGGCCGTGCCAACGGAAGTCATGGTCGGTCTCAGTCAAGACTCGACGGCTTGGTTTTCAATTCGATGGGCGACCTCTTGATCGCCAAGGGGCGCCCCAAGCGCGTAAAGCCTGGAAAATCCATTCATGACCTTGTCCCTCCGGCCGCGCTCGGCGAATTCCCGACGGCGGGCCAGGGGGAGAGGGGATCCCCGCCGGCCGTGGGACTCCAGGGCGGCCCCAGGCTTTCCAAGTCGCGACCCCAAGGGCCTGGGTGCAGAAGCTGAACCCCGGGGAGCATGGGCCGCGCCCGGGGTTGCATCGTGACGTGCTGGGTCATGGAACCCGTTCCACCCCCCAAGGGCGTGACCCGTCACGTCAAGCCGCCGGGGCAGCCCTTGGAAGGTGGTGATCGGGTGGGAACCAGGTCCTGGCCCCACCCCCCCAGCCACCGCCCCAGGCCTCACTGGGGCAGAGGCCGCGTTCGGGCAGGTGGGGTTTGACGCTCCGCAGGCTCGGGGTGACCCCGCCGCCCGATAGGCTGCGGCGGTCCCAGGGTGGTATCCCCGCCTGCCCCGTCCCCTACCGCCATGGCCTCGGAGGGGCCGAACCGCTCCCTAGCCCAACTTCCGCATTCCAGTCTCTAACCCCTTTTGTTTGCAATCCCGGTC
>CAZPUI010000131.1:0-10724 GCA_964589695.1 uncultured Solibacteraceae bacterium
AAATTCGTCTACATGACAGGGCACCTGGTGGGCAGTGGCGCCACCGGCAACCTTCACCTGCGCAACGAGCAGATCCGCGCCTGGTGCCGATCCGGCAACCGCATCCTGTTCGATTTCGCGGACATCGAGAGCTATGACCCCGATGGCCTGACGAACTACATGGCCCTGGGGGCGAACGATGGCTGCGCCTACCAGGGGAAGAACTGGGCCACGGACTGGATCGCCGCCCACCCTGGCCACCCCCTCACCACCCTGGCCACCGCCTGCGGTTCCTGTGCCCACTCCCAGCAGCTCAACTGCGTGCTCAAGGGCCGCGCCTTCTGGTGGCTGGCCGCGCGACTGGCAGGCTGGGGCGGCTAATCCAGCCCCATAGCCTTCGCCTTCTTGAAGATCCCGAAACCCAGGGTGCAGCCCATGGCCAGGGTCAGCGCAGCCGTCGGGCCAGCAGGAGCATGCCTGCACCCAGGCCGCAGCAGGCAGCCGTGGTCCCCCATCCCGCGCGGAGGGCGCTGGGAACGTTGGCCAGGAGGAAGATCCCCAGGCCTCGAAGGTTCCACCAGAGCTTCCATGCGATGTTTCGTGATGCCCTGGAGCATGGTGCCTCCCGGAAGTCTAGGATGCATCCATGGAACCCGCGTTTCGAAGTCGCTAGGAGCCCAGGGGAAAGGCCAGGGTGAAGGTGGTGCCCACCCCCACCGTGCTCTCCACGCTCACCTGGCCATGGTGGGCATCCATGATGCGCTCCACGATGGCCAATCCCAGACCCACACCCAGGTTGGCGTCCTTCACGGAGATCTGGCGGTAGGGATCGAAGAGGGTGGGAATCTCGCTGGGGTCGATTCCCGGCCCCGTGTCACTCACCTGGAAGCACATGCGACCCTCCCCCGAAGCCGCAGTGAGCGTGATGGTGCCCCCTGCGGGGGTGAATTTAATGGCATTGCCCAGCAGGTTGGACAAGGCCCTCTCCACCTTCATGGGGTCCGCCCTGAAGACCGGCAATCCTGCGGGACAGACCACCACCAGGCGGAGGTCCTTGCGCCCACACTGGGGCTCGAAGGTGTCCTGAAGGGCATCCAGGACCTGGGCGGGCTCCACCCACTCGGGGTCCAAGGGCATGGTGCCCTCCCGGGTGCGGAAGACCTCCAGCATGTCGTTCAGCAGGGTAATCATGTGCCGGGTGCTGAGCCGGGCGTGCCCCAGGCGGCGGAGGTCCAGGATCTGCTCCTCCTCCAGGATGTCCAGGGTGCCCATGATGGCCGTCAGGGGTGAACGCAGATCATGCACCAGCATGGCCGTGAGTTTCTCCTTCTGCCGGTTCGTCTCGTGTAGGCGCGCATTGGCGAGGGCCAGGGCCTCGGTGCGATGGGTCACCCGGTCCTCCAACTCGGCGTTGTGCCTGCGCAGTCGCGCCACGCGCCACTGCAGGCCGCTTCCCAGGAGGGCGAAGGCCGAAAGGATGGAACATCCCAGGAACCACCAGGTGAGGTACCAGGGGGGCAGCACCCGAATCCGGAGGCGAACACCTTCTTCGTTCCAAAGCCCGTCGGAATTGCTTCCCCGCACCCTCAGGACGTAGTTCCCGGGCGGCAGGGTGGTGAAGGTCAACAGGTTGCGGTTGCCCAGGGCGCTCCAGGTGTCCTCCAGACCCTCCATGCGATACATGTAGCGGTTGTGCTCCGGAGCCACGAAATGGAGGGCGGCGAAGGTGAAGGTCACCACCGTGTCCCCGGGCCGCAGGGTGAGCTCCGAGCTTTCGGTGATGCTCCGATCCAGGATCTGGCGATCCCGGACAGGCTTGCCGATGGGCACGGACTGGTTGAAGAGCTGAAAGTCCGTGAGCACCACGGGGGGAACCGTGGCGTTGATGGTGATGTCCTCGGGGTGGAAGACATTGAAGCCCCGGGTTCCCCCGAAGAACAACTCCCCGGAGGCCGCCTTGAAGGCCGCCGCCCGCAGGAATTCGTTGCCCAGGATCGCATCCTGGGCCCCCACCGCCCTGCCCTTCCCCACCTTGGGGTCGAAACGGCAGAGGGCCCGGCTGGTGCTCACCCAAAGGATGCCCTGGGCGTCCTCCTGGAGGGCGGTGATGACATTGGTGGGCAGACCGGCCGAGGTGTCGAAGCGCTGGAAGCGGGGCTCGGGACCGTCCCAGGGCGGGATGACCATCCGATTCAGCCCCCCCCCGTTGGTGCCCGCCCAGAGGGCCCCTGATCGATCGATGTGCAGACAGAACAGATTGGGGGCGCTGAGGGAATCTGGCCTCCGCTCCGGCAAATACATGCGCAGCTCCCCGGTGTCCGGCCGGAAGCGCCCCAGCCCATTGAAGGTGGCCAGCCAGAGGGTCCCGTAGGCGTCCTCCCGGATATCGTCCACGGTGTCCGTCCCCAGCTGCTGGCCCCGGGTGCTGAAGGCCTGGAAGGTGCCGGTGCGCGGATCGAAGCGGCTCAGCCCCCCGTCCTGGCTGCCCACCCAGAGGGTGCCGCGGCCATCCATCCGGATGGCGTTCACGAAGTTGCTGGGCAGACTGTCCCGTCGGCCCGGTTGGTGGCGGAAGTGGGTGAAGCGGACCTGCTGCCCAGGGGCGGAACCGTCCACCCGGAAGAGCCCCCCGGTGAAGCCCCCGCCCCAGAGTTGGCCCTGGGTGTCTTCGTAGAGACAGGTGATCACATCATCCTGCAGGGCCCCGGCCACGCCCGGACGGGCTCGAATGCGTTCGAAAGCCAAGGGCGTGCCAGGCGCCCTGGGCAGGGCCCGATTCAGTCCGGCAGCCTCCGTGCCCACCCACAGGGTGCCGTGGCGGTCCACCAGGATGGCGTTGACGGGGTTTCCGCTGAGGCTCGTGGGGTCCGAGGGACTGTGGAGGTACTTCACCAAGGGGCTGCGGTCCCGGGAATCCCCGGTCCCATGGAGCACAAGTTTGTTCAGCCCCGCCACGTAGCAGCCCACCCAGAGCACCCCGGCGCGATCCTCGTAGATGCTCTCCACGGCATTGCTGCTCAGGGAGAAGGCATCCCGGGAATCCGAAATGTAGCGCCGGAAGCGCGGGGGGGCTTCGGCCCGGGCCCGGGGCAGCATGCGGTGCAGTCCACCCCCATCCGTGCCCACCCAGAGCGCCCCGCTGCGGTCCGTATAGATGCGGCGCACCAGGTCCCGGCCCAGTCCTTCGGGATTCGAGGGCTGGGCGGGATGGCGCTGGAACCGGGACTGCCCCGGAAGGAGGCTGTAGAGCCCCTGCTCGCACCCGATCCACAGGACGCCATGGGCATCCAGCCCCAGGGCATTGATATCCCGGGGAGCCGTACCATCCGTGGGGGCAGGAAAGGCCTTGAAGGTATGGCCCTGGGCGTCCTTCCGCCCCAGCGCCAGCCCACCATCCTGGAAACCCAGCCACATCTGCCCCTGCCCCGCCGGGAGGAGGGTCCGGATGTCGTAGCCCGGCAGGGAATCCGCCCGGGTGTCCATGGGCAACAGCATCTGGGGCACCGGCTGGGGGGCCTGCATCTGCATGGGGTTCAGGAAGGCCAGCCCGGCCCCGTAGGTGCCCACCCAGAGGTTGCCCTCCTCATCCTCCGCCAGGGTGGTGATGTCCTCGGACCGCTCCCCGGATTCCGGATTCAGGGGCACCCGCCGGAAGGTTTCCAACGCGCGGTCGAATCGATGCAGCCCCCCGGCCATGGTGCCGACCAAGAGGGCACCCCGACGGTCCTCCAGGAGGCAGGTGATCCAGTTGGCCCGCAGGGAGTGGGCGTTGCCATCCTCCCGGCGGAAGGTCCTGAAGGTGTGGCCATCGTAGCGGTTGAGTCCATCCTCCGTGCCGAACCACAGGAAACCCCGTCGGTCCTGGAGGGTGGCGTACACCGTGCTCTGGCTCAGCCCCTGGCTCACCCCCAGGCGCTGGAACTGCACGGCCGTGGGACGATCCGTCCAGGGGCGAGGACGAACATCCTTCCCCTGCAGCCCGCAGGTCAGAGCCAGGGCCAGGGCCAGGATGAGGATGCGCCAGGGTGCCATTTCGCCTTCCAGATCCTCTTTTCGGAGGATGGGCGGGGTACGTGAGTATTCCCACACCCAAGGTCCACCCTGGCCAAGGTGAAACGTGGGTCACGAATTCGTCGGTGGATACCCCACGCCCTTCAGGTACAGGTTTCCCCCTGAGCCTGGGGAGGTTACCCTCGAAGCTTTCCCCCCACCATGTCCCTACGCAGCGCCCTCTCCCAAGCCCGATCCTGGCGGCCCTTCCCTCCGGGCGTGCTCTACGCCGGGCTCGGGCTCCTGCTGGCCCATACCTTGGTGCTGCTCCTGCTCTTCCGCCTCACCCGGAACACGGCCTCCGCGGCCGTCGCCATGCCCTTCATCGCCCTGGCCGCCTGGCGCACCGGCGTTCGGGGTGGGCTGCTCTGGGTGGTGCTCCTGTCCGTGAGCACGCACCTGGTGTTCCACCTCCATGGAGCTCCCCTCAACCTTGGGAACTCCGGGCGCTGGCTGGGACAGACCGCCCAGCTTTTCCTGGCGGTGCTCGTGGGGTCCTTCTCCCATCTCCACCACCGGCTGGGGAAGGAACTGGAGGCCCGAAGGGAGCTGGAGTCATCCCTGCGCCTTCACCAGGAGCACCTCGAGGAACAGATCCAAGCCCGCACCCTGGCCCTGCAGGACGCCCAGGCGCGGAACCAGACCGCGGACCGCCTTCAGGCCCTGGGGCAGCTGGCCGGGGGGGTGGCCCACGATTTCAACAACCAGCTCACGGTGATCCAGGGACATGCCGACCTCCTGGAGGCGAAGCTCCAGGACCCTGACCAGCTCAAGCATCTGCAACGCATGCAGGAGGCAAGCCGCTCCGCAGGGGACCTGGTCCGCAGCCTGCTCAGCTTCACCCGCCAGGGGAGGGTGCGCACGGAGGTGGTGGACCTCCACACCCTTCTGAAGGAAGTGCGCAACCTGGCGGCACCCACCCTCCACCGCCGCATCACCCTGGACACCCACCTGGATGCCCGGGCCTTCCATGTGAACGGTGACTCGGGGCAACTGCTGAATGCCCTGCTCAACCTGGTGCTCAATGCCCGGGACGCCATCCAGGACCGCGGCTCCATCACCCTGCGCACCCTCAACGAAGGCCAGGGCCCCCAGCCGAGCCTGCGCTTGGAGGTGATGGACGATGGCTGCGGCATCCCCGAGTCTCTCCTGGAGCGGGTGTTCGAGCCCTTCTTCACCACCAAGCCCGAAGGCCTGGGCACGGGCCTGGGCCTGGCGGCCGTCCAGGGCACCGTACTGTCCCACGGTGGCACGGTGGACGTGCACAGCGCGCCAGGCCAGGGCACGACCTTCACCCTGCACCTGCCCACCGTCCCATCACCGGTGCTTCCCGCCCCGGTCCTGCCCCCCAGGGCCTCCTTCCTCCAGCCCCCCCGCATCCTCGTGGTGGACGACGAGGAGGAAGTGGGCGCCGTCACCCAGTCCCTGCTGGAATTGGCGGGGGCCCTGGTGGTCCGCTACGTGGCGCCCCAGCCAGCCCTGGCCCGCCTGGCGGAGGAACCCGAGGCCTTCGACGTGGCCCTGGTGGACATGCACATGCCCCACATGAATGGCGCCGAGACCATGAGCGCCCTGCGGGCCATTCGACCCGACCTGCCCGTGGTGATCCTCAGTGGCTACCTTCAGGATGGCGTGCGCGCCCTGCTGGTGGCCCAGGGCGTGAGCGCCATCCTGCCCAAACCCTGCACCCTGGAGGAACTGGTGACCAAACTCACCCGCGCCATGAGCGAAGAGGGGGGCGTCACGCGGGTGTGAGACGGCGCGGCAGAGGAACCAAGCATGCAAGCTCCGTCGAGAGCCTGCGCTACCATTCAACAATTCCAGGAGCCCCCTGCCCGAGTCCCAGCGCGTTCTTGCCCTGCTGGACCCACGGACCCGAATCACGCGCAGGGCCGCCCCCCTTCGACAGGTCACCCAAGAAAAGTGCGGAGTTCACCATGTTCCTGAGAATCATGAGGTCCTTCACCCTGGCGGCTGCGTGGGCAGCGAGCCTCTTCGCTCAAAACCCAGCCATGAATTCGAATGCGGCCTGGCAAATGCAGCAGATGCAATTTGATGCCCAACGCATGTTCCACATGCAGCAGCAGCTCCATCGCACGATGCAGACCCAGATCGGGCTCATGAGGATGCAGGCAGAGCATCTGCAGCGAATGCAGCAGCAATCCCAAGCCGCCGCAGCCCACCTTCGCCAAGCCAATCAGCTGGAAGGGGCCGTGCGAAAAGCAGCAGAACTGCCTGCCGCAGTCCTGGCCAAGCCGACGGGTGAGGCCTGGAAGGTGGAACTTGGGGAATCAAAAGCAATGCCCAGTTATGACGGCATCCGAATGATTGGAGTGCATGATCCGGACTACAGTATCCGATGCCTGGATGTAACCACGGGCAAGCTCATTTGGACCCATGCAGTGAAAGGCACCCTGGCCCAAGATCCTGTTCTCATCGGAGATCTGGCCCTCTACATGAATGAAAATTATTTGCTAACACTACTGGAAAGTGCCACTGGAAAGGTACGCCATGAAATCCAATTAGAAAAACTAGGTAAATTCCTGTTTTCTGACAAAAAAATGCTTCCAAAGCTACTGTACCCCACCCGGCGGGAGAATTCGATCTTCCTGAGTATTTTCGGGAAAGGCAAAAAAGGCGCTACAGGTATTGTCTATTCCATTGATGTCGTCAAGGGAACCAAGCAGTGGGAAACAACAATTCCTGGTGGATCAGATCTCACACCCACCCTCTTGAATGACCGGATCCTCGTGGGTGGCGAGACCTGCATCATGGCCTTGTCTCTCGAGACAGGAAAAAGCCTTTGGCAGTTCGATGTACCGCCCGAAAAGGTAATCAACCGAATAAGAGATGGTATTTTATTGGGCGATCAATTCCATGTCGTACTTGACGAGCAACTGCTTGCCATTGACGCCAAGACGGGCAAGGAAGCTTGGAGGGTTCCATACCCAAGCAGGGGGATGCTCACCGGAGAAGGCGATCGCCTTGTCTACGCGGAGAAGCGGGGGTTGCTGGAAAAGGGTTGGATCGTTTCACGTGACCTGAAATCAGGAGAGAAAGTCTGGGAATCCTTGATCGGCGAGACGGGGTTACCATGGATTCATGATCGCAAGGTCATCTGCATCTCCAACGAAGACCTTTTAGCGCTAGATCTCAAAACTGGAAAACAGATTTGGAAAGTAGGTTTGGCCAGCAAACATATCTTTCAGTTCATTCTTTCGGGAGATGCCGCCTACATGTTCCTTGGAGCGAAAAACTACTTTCGCATTCAGGCCATTAGGCTTTCTGATGGAACGAAGGCATGGGAGTATCCAGTTACGGATAAGCGTTCCTTCGATTTGGTGCTCCCCATGGCCGACGGCCTTCTCTTTCCTGGTGAAAAGGGCTACCAAATTGCCCTGAAATGATGGGACGCCACAAAGGCCTTGTCGAACAAACAGGTTAAACCTCGAGTCTCGCCATCAGGGAGGGGATTCTTCACCAGGAGCATTGGAGCCGCGAACCCCGCATTCTGGTGGAGTGGCGTGGCAAGAATTTCGGTGTCCCCGACAGGGGGTGTTCCAGCCGCACTGGGAGACCAGCCCAGGGCGGGGATTCCAACTTGTCCGCAGGGGCGCACGACTTCATCCATCTCATCACACCAAGGCCCAAAGGTGGCGTTAAGCCTGTTTAAGCAGGCGGACCCAAGGATGGGGGCAGGAGGCAGCCATGCAACGACTTCGTGTCAATCGAGAGACCCTTCACGCCCTCAGCGACGATCATTCCCGGGAAGCTGTGGGTGGGACGGTGCGGAACCTTGCGGTCACCGCCGCGTGCCAACCCCAGAGCCAGGCGGGTACGTGTGGATTCACGGTGTGCAATTGCCCCACGCGTTTTCCGTGCAACCCCACCATGAATACGGCTTGCATCAGTGCAACCCGACCCTACTGAGGCTCCTTAAGATTCCAGAAAAGGACGCTGCGGCGTCCTTTTCTGTCCTTGGGTCCAGCAGCCGCCAAGAGGCTTAAGCCTTCTTTGGAATCCGCAGCCTAGGGTGGGTTCGGAGGTCAACAGGAACAAGCTCTTGCTCACCCGGGAAACCTTGGGAACGCTCCCCTTGGGAACGCTCCCCTTTGAAACGGCCCGCCACCTGGTTGGCGGAAGGGTCCCCACACCGCCGCCCGGCCTGGCCCTTTCGAGCCTTGGCACCTGCGGATGCATCATCCACAAGGTTCCGCCGCCAATCACCAACCCAAGACTGTGCGACAACTATTCTCAACCGTGCCCATCCAGCGCCGCCTGTTAACGCCACCGCAGGGTGGGGCTCAAGGAGGGCCGAAGGGCCCTCCTGGTGCGGTCTCGGCTCAGTTCACGATCACACTGACGTTGTCCAAGGTGAAGGAGGTCTGGAGCATCGAGTCCTCCTTGACGTTGACGGCAATCTGAATCGTCTGCCCCCTGAAGGCCAGCAGGTCGTACTGAACACGCTTGTACCCCACTGCGGCCTGGAGGTTGCTGAAGGTACCGAGGGTCTTCAGGACCACGCCACTGGCATTTCGCACCTGAACTGCCAGGGTGTCGTAGGCCGTGGCGCCCGTCTCGGCGGTATCGATGTGCAGGTAGAGGGCGAGGGTGGCGGCCGAAGCCTGGCTGGGAATGGTCAAAGTCTGGTAAAGGGTTTCATTGACCGCCTTGCCATACCCCCCCAGGTAGGCACACCGGGTCCCGGCATAGGCCGGTTCAGGGTGGGCGTAGGTGGACCAATTGCCGATGGCGCCGGTGGTGCCTGCCCATCCGGTGGTGCCCTGTTCGAAGGTCCCGTTGACCGCCAGGTCTCTGGCGGACTGCACGGATAGGGTCGCCGGTCCGGTGGTGACCTTCTGGAGGGGCTGGCTGCTGTCCGTGACCTCCACCGCATAGGCGCCTGCATCCGAGCCCTGCACCGAGTTCAGGGTGAGGGTGGCCAGGTCCGGCACCCCCAGGGGCACGCCCCCCTTGAGCCAGAGGTAGTGGTAGGGTGGCGTGCCGCCCTTGGCCACCACAGTGAAGCGAACGGTGGAGCCCGCCGAGGCGGTCTGGTTCTGGGGGACCGCCTGGAGGGCCAGGGGCTGGGGATTCCCGGAGACATGCACGGTCCACGAAGCCATGCCTTTCAGAAGTTGGTTTGGATCATTGCGCACGGTGGGGGTCAGGTCCTGCACCTCGGCCAGCACCGTGTGGGTCCCGGTACCCAGTTCGCCGGGCTGAAGGGTCAAGCTGGTGCCCGATGTGGCCTTGACCACGCCATCCACCTTCCAGGTGATCTGGAAGCTGGAGGGACTGAGGGTCGGCGTGGCCACCGTGAGGGTCACAGGCTGGGTGTCCGCCACCACCGGAGAGGACGGGGAGGCGGCATCGATGGGATCCATGGCGTCGTAGACCGACCAGACCAGGGCTTCCCGACACACCTCGCAGAAGGGTTCTCCCAGGATCTGCATGCGGCAGCGGTATTTGGGACGGAAGAGCCCCGAGGACTGGTAGCGGGCCCCCTCGAACAGCCCCACGGCACTGGCATAGCTCGAGGACGTGGGCACCGGGGTGCTGGCATCGATCCAGGCCCTCCACTTGATCTGCTCCCGCACCCGCTTCGGGGTGGCATTGGGCTCGGGACATTCGACCCCGCAGGGGGGATAGCCCGGGTACGGGGTGGCGTATTCGTCCGCCAACCCACCGAAGGAATGCCCCAGTTCATGGAGGAACACTTCCACGGAAGACGCATGGGTGGAGAAGACGCAGATCTGGCCGCCCGAGCCGCCGTATTTGGGGTCGTTGACCACCACGATGAGGTAGTCGTACTCCGGCACATGGGCCTGGGCGATGCTGATGGCCTTGGTGCTGTTCACCACCAGCAGGCGATCGATGCCCGAAGCGCCGAACGTGGCATCCAGGGCCGTGCTGCGGGAGCTTCCATAGGAGCCCTGGTCGGCCCCGTTGTCCGGGGAGACCACGTGCACGAGTTTCACATTGAAGCACTGCCGGTATTGGTTGAAGGGCGCCGTATTCCAGAGGGTGGTCAGGACCTTCCGGGCATCGGAGGTGAGCAGGGCCTGGTCCTGGCTGCGGTAGCCGTCCCCCAGGATCACAAAATTCACCCGGTTGCCCACGGGGCCTGCCCCCTGGAGCACCTCCACGGGATAGGTCTGGGCCCGGAGCCCGAGGGCCAGGCCCCCCAGGAGCATTGCGACGAGCAGCTGCTTCACCATGGCCTACTCCTGGTCCAGCAGGTCGGCGGAGCCAAGCCTGCGCAGGTTGCGGGTGGGGACGAGGCCCTCGCAGGCGTCCTGGGGGCTGCGCTCGAAGAAATCCAGTCGCCGGGCCTGGGTGAGGGGCACCCTGAGGGTGAAGGAGACGGGAGCGGTCTGCTTCACGACGAAGGCATCGATCTTGTCGGGATCGAGGGCGTTCCGGAATTCACCCCGGACCGTCGTGGGATCCGGAAGCCCCCGCTCGAACTGCACCCCCCCGTCGGCGGCCACCCCCTGGACCTGCCAGCGGAAGCTGCGCAGGCCCCGCGCCTTGGGAAGGGGCCCAGGCACGGGGGTGCGCTTCTGGATGCGAAAGCCCTCGCCGTCGTAGACCACATGGAGCAGGAGATGCCCCGGGCGGCTTGCGGCCCGGGAGACATCCTGGGCCGGCACCCCCGGACCCAGGAGCAGGGCGAAGCCCCAGGACAACAG
>CAZPUI010000132.1:0-10648 GCA_964589695.1 uncultured Solibacteraceae bacterium
GCCCTCTGGTCAGGTGACCTGACCATCACCTTCACGTCCAAAGCCAAGACCCTTGGATTCGGGTCCACCAGCACCCAGGTCCACTACTACACACCGAAATTCCAGCTGGTTCGGGACGAAAAGAACAAGGTCGACACGCTGGTGGACTATGTCAAAGGGGCCACCTTCACCATCGACCACAATAAGAGCACCGTGCAGATGCTCAAATTCGAGGATGCCCTGGCCGCCCTCGAGCAGTTGAACAACGCCCCCAAGGAAGGCCTTGGCATGTTGGCCAACATGTTGGGCGATCCCAACGATGTGAGCGTGGACGATTCGGGCGCCGAGGTCGTGGCCGGTCGCACCTGTGTGATCTACAAAATCCGGGTGGGTAAGCTCGTGGTCGAACTCAGTGCCGACCCGAAACTGAGCCACCCCACCCCTGAGACCACCCTTGCCAAGGGCATCCGCGCCCAAGGCGTGGCCATGGCCAAAGCGGGCCCCACCGGAGCGATGTTCAAGCGCATGTACGAGGAGATGGCCAAGATCAAGGGCATCCCCCTGAAGATCAAGATGAGCGGCCTCATGGGCATCAACAGCCAGCAGGAAGCCACCGCCGTGAAAGAGGGTACGGTGCCGGATTCTCTATTCGCCCTTCCCGCCACCTACAAAGTGGAAGACACGGGCAAGAAGATGCGTGAGGAATTGGCCAAAGGCTCCAAGTAGCACCAAGTCAGAGGCCGGCACGGGGGCCTCTTGGCCCCCGTCGTTCTATGATGGAAACCATGGCGCACGAATCCGAATCCTTCGACCAGGGTCTTGAACGACTGGAGCGCGTGGCCCAGCAACTGGAAGCCGGCGCCCTCACGCTCGAGGATGCCCTCCAGGCCTTCGAGGAGGGCATGGCCCTCACCCGCACCCTCCAGCAGCAGCTGGCCGACGCCCAGCGGAGGATCGAGGTCCTACGGCAGGGTCTCGACGGGGAATACCGCACCGATCCCATGGAAGGAGACGCTCTGTGAACCTCACACCCGGTGGTATCCAGGAGGACCTGGACCGCCTGATGCCGCTCTTTGAATCCTCCTACCTGGACGCTTTCCACTCCCCTGAAGCCCCCCGGGTGACGGAAGCCGCGATCTACAGCCTCAAAGCCGGTGGCAAGCGGGTTCGGCCCATGCTCTGCATGCTCGCCACGGAAGCCTCGGGAGCTCCGGCAGCCTTGTCGCTGCCCTGCGCAACGGCCCTTGAATATGTCCACACCTACTCGCTGATTCATGATGATCTTCCCGCCATGGATGATGACGACCTGCGCAGGGGCAAGCCCACCTGTCACAAGGTCTTCGGGGAAGGTCAAGCCATCCTGGCCGGGGATGGACTCCTGACCGAGGCCTTCAGGGTTCTGGCCGTGGATGGCACGCTCCCCCCGGAAGCCCGGGTGGAAGCCATGGCTGTCCTGGCAGATGCTTCGGGATTCCGTGGCATGGTGGGTGGCCAAAGCCTCGACCTCGAGGGGGAGGCCCTGACGCGCCAGGGCGAGAGCTATGACCTCGTCCATCTGCAGCATATCCATCGACTGAAGACGGGCGCCCTGATTCGGGCAGCCCTTGAGCTGGGTGCCATCGCCGCGGGGGCCCATGGGGAAGTACGAGGCCTCCTCCGCGAAGCAGGGGCAGCCATGGGACTGGCCTTCCAGATCCAGGATGACCTGTTGGACGCCACCTCCTCCGCCGAGCACATGGGCAAGCGGGTCGGCAAGGATGCCGCCAAGGGCAAAATCACCTACCCCCTGCTCCTGGGAATTGAAGGATCCAAGATCGCCCTCCTGGAGGCATCCAATCTGGCGAAGGAGCGAATCAGCCTCCTTCCGCATCCAGATCGCCTTCTGGTTTGGGTTCAGTTTCTTGCGGAGCGCTCAGCGTGACAGCCTACCCCCTTCTCGACTCCCTGGCGGCCCCGCAGCAAATCCGCCATTTCGGGCTTTCCCAGCTGGAGCAACTGGCCTGCGAAATCAGGACCTTTCTGATCGAGTCTGTCAGTGAGACCGGAGGGCACTTCAGTTCGAACCTGGGCACAGTGGAATTGACCATCGCCCTCTTCCACGCCTTCGACTTTCTGTCGGATCGCATCGTCTGGGACGTCGGCCACCAGGCTTACTCCCACAAACTTCTGACGGGACGCATGGCCCAGTTTGGCGGCCTTCGGAAGCATGGGGGACTGTCGGGTTTTCTGAAGCGCGAAGAAAGCCCCTACGACCACTTCGGCGCAGGACACGCCAGCACGAGCATCAGCGCCGCCCTGGGCATGGCCATGGCCAGAGACCACCAGAAGCAGGAACACACCTGCATTGCCGTCATTGGAGACGGCTCCATGACCGCCGGCATGGCCTTCGAAGGCCTCAACCAGGCCGGCTACCTCAAGACCAAGAATTTCCTTGTCATCCTCAACGACAACGACATGTCCATCAATCCCAACGTGGGATCCCTGCAGGGCTACCTCAACCAGATGATCTCGGGCCAGTACTACAAGCTCTGGCGGGAACGCATCGAGGGTGCCATCAAGGGGGTTCCCTTCGCCTCCCTGAGCCGCCGACTGGCCAAAGCCGCCAAGTGGAGCGAGGAATCTTTCAAACGCATTGCCGTACCGGGCCTCCTCTTCGAGGACCTGGGCTTCAAATACGTGGGCCCCGTCAATGGCCACGACCTTGGTGCCCTCACCAAGACCTTTGCCGAAGTCCGCGGCCAGTTGACCCAGGGGCCGGTGCTGCTGCACGTTCAGACAAAGAAGGGATTCGGCTATGAACCGGCCCAGACCGATCCCCTCAAGTGGCACGGCGTAACCGCCTTCGATGCCGAGGCCGGAGAGATGATTGTCGAGGCCAAACTCCCCGGCGCCTCCACCCCCCCCAGCTACACAGCCACCTTCGGTTCAACCCTGGTGGAGCTGGCGCGACAGGACGACCGCATCGTGGCCATCACTGCCGCCATGCTGGACGGCACGGGCCTCAACACCTTCATGAAGGCGTTTCCGGGACGATGCTACGACGTGGGGATTGCAGAACAGCACGCCGTCACCTTTGCCGCCGGAATGGCCGCCCAGGGCATGCGCCCCGTATGCGCCATCTATTCCACATTCCTGCAGCGGGGCTTCGATCAGGTGCTCCACGATGTCTGCCTTCAGGACCTTCCTGTGGTGTTCGCCCTGGATCGGGCCGGGGTGGTGGGGGCAGATGGGCCAACCCACCACGGACTCTATGACCTCAGCTACCTGCGGTTCATGCCCAACATGGTCCTCATGGCCCCCAGGAACGAGAACGAGCTCCGTCGCATGCTCATGACGGCCATCTACTGCAACCATCCCGCCGCCATTCGCTACCCCCGCGGGGCCGGGCTGGGGGTTGGACTGGAGCACCCCATCACCCCCATACCTGTGGGAAAGGGGGAGTGCCTCAGGACCGGGACCGACCTGTGCCTTGTGGCCGTGGGGACCATGGTGAACCTGGCCATGGAAACCGCGCAAAGATTGCAGGAATTGGGCATTTCGTGCGCGGTCATCGATGCCCGCTTCATCAAGCCCTTGGACGAGGACCTGCTGCTTCACTGGATCACCTCGACTTCCTGCACCGCGACCATGGAAGAAGGCATCAGTCCAGGGGGATTCGGCGCCGCCGTCCTCGAACTGATGTCCGATCACCAGGTGGTCAAACCCGTGCTCCGCTGCGCCCTCCCCGACACGATCCTTTCCCATGGCGACACCCAGCGGCTGCTCCACGAGCAAGGTCTTTCCGCGGATCGCCTGGTCGAGAGGCTCTGTGCCTTTATGGGGACCGTTGGTGGGGCTACGACCGCCTGAGCCCTTCCGCGGAACTCGGCCCCTGAAGCTCTACCCCTTCAACGGAAGTGCACCAGTACCAGGCTCATCCTTCTTGCCTGGCTAGCCGAATAACGGTATAAGGTCCATGAACTTCATCACATGTCCTGGCCCATTCGCGTGAGGTGGTTGTGCAGAAACAAGCCCTGATCCTCCCCGCCCTCTTTGCTGGCCTCACGCAGCTCGGCGCCCAGGAATTCATTCCAGACGCGGCCCGTACGGCCACCGGCTGGGCGCGCAGTGATGTTGCAGGTGGATGCGCCTTCCATGACGCGGCCCGAAAGGTCCTCGCCATCTGGTCCAAGGACGGGAGCAGCAATGCGGAGCTTCCCCTGGGCGCCCTGGAGCAGGCTCCGGAAAAATGGGTGATCGACCAATCGGGCGGCGCACGGATTGTGGGCGGTGCAACCCTCGTCCACCTCGACCGGAAGGGCAAGGTGTTGGACACCACCAACCTCCCTGGAGCGGTGTCCGACCTTACCTGGGATGCCCGTGCCCTCTACCTGGTCTACAGGGATACCGGACTCTACATCGAGAAGCGCGACCTCAAGAAGGGCAACGTGATCTGGTCCCATGGCAACAAGCCGAGGCGGGAAACGGTGACCCGTAGCAGCCTCCACCGCCTGGCCGTGGCCGATGATGGAAACCTTTTGGTCGTATCGGGAAGCAGCATGGGAATCCAGGTGTTCGATGGGATCAAGGGCAAGCCCACCAACCTGATCCAACCAAAGTTCGGAAACCAGGCCGCCCCCCCCTTGAACCTTGGGGACCAGGATCGCGGACCCGTCGGCTTCTGGTACGGGAAGAATGTGCTCTGGTCGGCCGCCCTCGCCCCTGAGCTGGCGGTTCCGGGGGTCACGGGGATCACCTTGATCCGAATGGACCTGGCCACGGGTGACGCCAAGGTCCTGAACCTTGGACTGAAGGAAAACCATGGCTTCGTGGGCGTTTTCGATGGCGAAGCCATCTTCACCCAGCCGGAGGGTGGGTTGGTCTTCGTGCCCATCCAGTAGCCCGAATTACCCATGACCGAAGGCACCGTGCCAGGCCCTCCCAGGGCATGGCGGGTTTGCCAAAAGCCTTTGATGGACTGGCTTGCCAAGGTGATAGTCCACCTACCTGCGCCAGATCATGGGGGTTGCCCTTCCTGCGCCCCCCGCCCCCCCTGGGCCCCTCCCCGGGGTGGTTCTGGGCAGGGTGCCGGGTGGATCTCAGAGGGTCGCGAAGACGCCCCGCAGGGCCACCAGGAGCCGCTTCAGCTCGTCTTCGGTCATCCGAAGGGGCACCTGGCGTTTCACCTCGTCCTTGCGGTAGAAGGCGATGCGCTTCACCACCACCCGATCCTTGGCAATGCTGATTTCGTTGAACTGGATCTGGTGGTCGTCCTTGTAGGGAGGAAGGCTGCGAAGCTGGATGTACATCCCTCGCCGATCGTGGTCCACGATCTCCAGCCGTTCCCTCAGGTAGGTCACTTCCTGGGTGAGTCGCTCCGCCCGTGAACGCAGCTTGGCGAAGCTCTGCTTCTTCAAGGGCTGGCGCTCCAAGGCAAGATGACCGACCTCCACCATTTCGAGGTTGCGGCGAATGTACCCGGACAACTGGCCATCCTCCTCCACCTCGCCTTCCTGGAAGGACTCGAAGTCCTCGAACTCTCCCGGGAGCACAGTCTCGTCGTAGCGCTTGGCCTTCCGCGACAATTTCATGGGGTCACCTGATGTTCGTAGCATAGGCCAGTTGCACGCGGATGCTAGGAAAAAACGATCCACAGCAGGCAGAATCAACATTCATGAACGACCTGTCATGGAAAAAGCCGGGTGATTGATGCCTAGGTTATCGGGCAATTCATTCCTTTGGCGCCATCCCCGCCTTGGGCCAACGACCTTTGTAGATCATGCGTTCCAAGGACTTGGAATAGGCCGTCCAATGGCCCTCCCCAGCATCCTCCCGTATGTTCCTGAGGGTGCTTTCCAGCTTCCCGTCCAGGTCATCCAGGTAGTGGACGAGCAGGGCCTCGGGGGTCTTGGGCAGCACGGGGGAACCGAACTCCAAGCGCCCGTGGTGACTGAGGACGATGTGCAACAAATGGTTCCGCAATTCCTCGGGGAATCCCTGCACCCGATCCATGGCCCGGCTGATCCACAGGGTTTCGAGGGTGATGTGCCCCACGAGGTTGCCCACATCGGAATAGCCGAAGCTCCGTTCGTAGGTCAGTTCGGCGGTCTTTCCAACATCGTGGAGCAGCACGCCGGCCACGACCAGATCACGGTTCAGGTCGCGGTAGTGCCCGCACGCAAGATCCGCCATGCGGGCCACGGAAAGGGTGTGTTCCAGCAGGCCCCCCAGCACCACGTGGTGCAGGGACTTGGCCGCGGGAGCCTTGGAGAAGGCCTTCCGCAGATCCCCACCCTCCACCAGCAGCAGGGTCAGGAGTTGGCGCAGCCAGGGATCCTGGAATCCCTTCACCATCTGGTCCAGTTCCGCCAACATCTCTTCCACGGGCCGTTCGCTCACCGGGAAGAAGCGGGCCAGATCGCCGACCTCGGCGTCAGGGGCGAAGCGCACCTTGTCCAGCTTCATCTGCAGCCTGCTGTTGAAGCTGCTGACAACACCCTTCACCTTGAGGAAGGCATCGGCCCTGATGGAATCCATGTCCCCTTCGATGGCGCGCACATCCCAGAGGAATCCCTTCAGGTCCCCGGAGGCATCCGCAAGCTTGACCTCCAGATACTCCGATCCCCGGGAACTGACCTTGAAGGCGGCTTCCTGGGCCAGGAGATGGCCCACAAAGGTGTCGCCCTCCTTGAGGGTGCGAATCAGTGGCTGGTCGGCCATTCAGTGCTCCGTGGGGTTCTTGGGCCTCGGGAGGAAGGGGTCGTCCAGCTCCACCTCGTCGAGGGTCATGCGCTGCTCTTCCAGGACTTCCACGTAGCTCCACTGGGCTGACTTGGGGACATTGCCTTCGGGCAGTCCCAGGACCTTCACCTTCAGCAACCGGCTGTAGACGGGGAAGCGAAGGACATCGCCGATCCTGACCTCGGCGCTGGCCTTGCCTGGCTTGTCGTTGATGCGCACCGACCCCGTGTCGCAGAGTTCCCTTGCGAGCTCCCGGCGCTTGACGAGGTGGGTCTTCTTCAGGAAAAGGTCCAGCCGCACGCCTACCCCTTGAGGATCGTTTCCTTGGGGACCAGGTAGCGGATATTGGCCCGCACCCGGAGGTTGCTCAAATAGTTCTGCATGGCATTTTCAGCCTTGGGCTCCTGAAGCTTCTCCAGGATCTGGGCACGCACGTCCGCAAAGGGCTTGACCACGTTCTCTTCGGCCCCCACAAGCTGGATCAGCATGATGTCCTTGTCGGTTTCAATGACTTCGCTGACCTGACCGGGCTTGAGGGCGAGGGCGGTTTTCTCGATGTTGGCGCGCATCAGCCCCTTGCCCATCCATCCAATATCGCCGCCCGTGGCCTTGCTGGGACTGGTGGAATGTACCTTGGCCAACTCCTCGAATGCCTTGCCAGCCTTCAGCTCCTCCTGGATGCTGGCCAGGACCTTTCGGGCGGCCTCCTGTTCGGCGGTGGTGGCCCCCTTGGAAAGGACCAGCTCACGAATCCTGAAGCGGCTGGGCTGCTTGTACTCGTCCCGGTGATCCTCGTAGTAGGCCAACAACTCCTGGTCGTCCACGGCAATCTTCCGCCGCACTTCCCGACCCAGGACTTCCTCCTGGGTGATCTGCTGACGCATGCGCTTGATGTACTCCGGCAGCCCGGTGTTGAACTGGCTGCGCAGGGCCTTCTCGAGGTCCGCATCTGTGCTGAAGTTGTTCTGCTTCTTGAGTTCCTCGATGTTCCCGCGGATGTACTCCTCGGGAATGACGATGCTCAGATCCGCAGCCTTGTCCTCCAGCAGGAAGGCATCAATGAGCCCCTGGAGCACCTTTTCGCGGGAGGCCCTCAGTTTCTCGTCCAGTGCCTTCCCCGAGAGCTCACGGTAGAGCGCGGCAGTGGCCTGCTCCACGGCCTGCTGGTAGGTGCGCCGCGTGATGATGTGGTTGTTGACCACCACCAGGATCTCCTCCCGGACATCAGGTACCGAGACCAGGGCGACAGGAACGAGGGCAAGGGCCGTCAGGTTCACTTGGTTACTCCGGTGGAAGCTTTCTTGACGTTGACTTTGGTGACGGGCTTGGCCTGGGGGGTCCGGGTCTTGAGGAGCTTGGCGTAGTTGTCCGCGGCATCCCCTGTGATCATGGGAATTTCCTTGGCCAGGGTCCCCAGGAAGTCCTTCCAGACCTTCTCCTGGCGCTCGGGCAGCATGGCCTGGCGCACCTGCTCCTTGACCTCCTCGAACTTGGGCGCAGCGCCTGCGGTGCGCTCCGTCACCTGGATGATGTGGTAGCCCCACTGGGTCTTCACGGGCTCGCCCACCACACCGATCGCCTGGGTGCGACAGGCATTGGCGAATTCGGGAACCATTTGGTCGGGGTTGAAGTTCTCGTAGAGACCGCCCTTGTCCTTGCTGCCATCGTCCTCGGAGTTGTCCTTGACCAGCTCCTCCAGCTTCTTCCCCTTCTTGATCTCCTCGAGAAGCTTCATGGCCTTGGCCTTCGCTTCTTCGTCGGTCACGGCCTTTTCCTTGTCCGTGGCGGGCTTGGTCTTGATGAGGATATGGCGCGCCGAAACCTTGTCCGTGGCCTTGAAGCGGGCGGGATTGGCGGTGAAGAAGGCCTTGAGCTCATCTTCCTTGATGTCCAGCTTGGCCCGGAGCCCCTCGCCCACCTTGTTGAGGTACTCGCTGGCCAGGAGCTGCTCCTCCTCCAGCACCAGCTTCTTCTTGAAGGCTTCCGACGCGTGGAGCCCATCCTTGCGGGCCTTGGCGGTCAGGAGTCGGCTCTCCACATAGTTCTGGGTAAAACGCTCCTTGCCGTTGGGCATCATCTGGATCTGCATCTGCTGCTGGGGGGACATGCCGGCCAGGCTGGCATCCACATCGGACTGGTGGATGATCTCCTCACCCACCACCCCCACGATCTTGTCCACCTGGGGCTGGGGGGGCGCAACCTTAAGGGGGGCGACCTTGGGGGCCTCGACCTTGGGGACATCCTGCTTCTCCCCAGCCGGCTTGGCCTGGGGATCCTGGGTGGGGGTCGCGTCCTTTGCCACGGGGGCCGCCTGGGTGGCCACGCTCTTTTCCGGCTCGGTCTTGGGCTTCTTGGGGTCGGGGGTCTGGGCCGTGAGGGAAAGGGCCAACAGGGTCAGGAGGGCGCTTCGGATCATGGAATTTCCTTTGAAAGGGGGACTGGGACTAGTCTCGGCGACCACCGCTCAGGAGGTTGAGCAGCGCGATGAAGATGTTGTAGAGGCTCACGAAGAGGGAAAGGGCAAAGCCCGCGGCATCCCCCCGGTCCTCCGTGCGGAGCATGGTGGCGGTGTCCCAAAGGATCTTGGCGGAGCACGCGATGACGGCCACCGCGGAAATCAGGAGGCTGAACATCTGTACCTTCAGGAAGAGGTTCAGGATGCTCCCAAAAAACATGATGGCGATGCCCACGATCACAAAACTGCGCAGGAAGTTGAAGTCGCTCTTGGAGACAAAGGCCGTCACGGTGAGCACCAGGAAGGCCCCGGCGGTCATGCCGAAGGCGCCGAGGACGATGCCGGGCCCGGATTGGGCGGCCACCACAAGGGACACGATCCCAGCGATGACACCGGACACGAAGGTGAACACCCCATAGGCCACCCGGTTCATGGGGCTTCGGCGGCTCACGGCATTGGCCCAGATCAAGGTACCGAACTGGGCTCCGATCATGACCCAGGTGAATGCCCGACCCAGGGACGGAATCAGGGCCACGGCAATGGGTTTGGCCAGGAGGGCCCCCACGGCCGCAACGGCGAAGCCGCCCATCAGCCACAGATAGACGCTGCGCACGAACGCGACCCGATCCTGCAGGACCGAGGCCCCAGAGTAGCTTCGATTGCCGATGTCGTAGTTCATGGAAATCCTCGTGAAGGAATGCGGTGCAACCTTGCATCTTAGCATTGGGCGCCCCAGGTTGCCCTCTTGGAAGCCCGACGGGCAGACTGGTCCCAAGGCGTACATGGCCGCCCCCCTCGAGAGGTTCCCGCGTGACCCCCAGCCTCCCCTCCCCCTGGACCGCCCGCCTCGCGGGGCAGGAGGCCCTGCGGCGGCACCAAGGGCTCCAGCGGGCCGTGCAGCCCCCGGAGGGCGTGGACTTCTGCAGCAACGACTACCTGGGGCTGCGCCGTGACCCGAGGCTGGCGGAGGCCGTGGCACGGGCCGCCCGGGACCATGGCACCGGTGCGGGGGCCGCGCGCCTGCTGCGGGGCACCAGTCCCCTGCACGAGGCCCTGGAGGCGGACTTGGCGGCCTGGAAAGGCACAGAGACGGCCCTGCTCTTCAACTCCGGCTACCAGTGCAACGCCACGGTACTCCCGGCCCTCACCGAGCCCGGAGACGCAATTTTCTCCGATGCCCTTAACCACGCCTCCCTGGTGGATGGATGCCGCATGGCCCGCAGCCGAGGTGTCCAGGTGTGCGTCTTCCCCCACCTGAACCTGGACTTCCTGGAGGAGGCCCTTCGGACCTGGCGAGCCTCGGCCCCGGCCACGGCCCAGGCCCTGGTGGTCACGGATGCCGTGTTCAGCATGGATGGCGACGCCGCGGATCTGGTCACCCTGGTGGACCTTTGCGAACGCTCGGAGGCCCTCCTCCTGGTGGACGAAGCCCACGCCACGGGCCTCCTGGGGGCCACGGGGGCGGGCCTCGCGGAAGACCAGGGCGTGAAGGGG
>CAZPUI010000133.1:0-2328 GCA_964589695.1 uncultured Solibacteraceae bacterium
CGGAGGGTGGCCTGGAGGGCCGCCGTCCCGCTGTGGCCCGGGGGCACGGGCGCCGCCGGGTTGGTGGCGACGTTGTTCCACACATCCACCCGCCAGGGGGCGACGGTCGCGGATTCATAGACCGGCAGGTATTTCAGGGTGCTGGCGGGGTTCACCGTGAGGGTGAGGGTGGCGGAGGCGCTTCCCGCCCCATTGGTGGCGGTGATGGTGAACACGGTGGTGGGAAGGGCGGCCGTGGGCGTTCCGCTGATCTGGCCCGTGCGGGTGCTGAAGATCAGGCCCGCCGGTAAGGTGCGATCGATGGACCACAGGTCGACCGCACCTCCTGTGCTCACGGGAGCCATGGCAGGGACGGTGGTACCGACGGTCGCGGTCAGCGTGGGGGGCACATAGGCGATCACGGGCTTTTGGACCGCGGCCGGAAGGATCCGGTAGAGGTGCACCGCGTTTTTGGTGAAGGTGTCGGTGAAGACGCCGTTCACCACGGGGAGGGTGCGGGCCTCGTCGATCACTTCCGCGGTGGCCTGGCCGGCCATCCCGCCCACGCTGAAGGTCACGGTGATGGAGGCGGGCTCCACCCCCAGATACTTCGCATTCGGGATCGGGTCCGGTTCCGTGACCCGGGCGGAGAAGACATAGATCTCCGTGCCCCTCTCCCGGACCATGGCATCCACCCGCCTCAGGGGGGTGGTGGCGTCCGTGCGCACGGTGCGGGCGGGCTCGGGACCGAGCACCACGGAGGCCAGGGGCTTCATCTGATCGGCGAACTTCCTCATGCCGGCATGGCGGATGGAGGCGTAGTCGAAGTAGGGGAACCACAGGATGCCCTTGGCGCCATGGATCACGCTCATCCAGGCTTCCAGGACCACCTGATCATCCGAAGGACCCGGAAGGCCCGAGGCACCCGTCTCGATGCGGCAGACCTCAAGGGTGGGCACCACGGGGATCAGGGCCTTGTTGCTGGTGTGGATGCGATCCAGGGCGTCCAGGTAGGCGGCCATGGGGCCCATGTCGGTGAAGTTCAGGGAGGGATGGAGCCGGGCGGCGAGGGGATAGATGTCATAGAAGAAGGCGTCCCCGACCCACTTCTTGCCCCCGAAAAAGGCGGCGCTGCCCAGGTAGTCGAAGTGGTTGGGAGCATTCCCGTAGTACCTGGACCAGTCGTAGCCATAGAAGAGGTTGAAGGTGGGATGGTGGGGATCCTCCCGATGGCTCACCCAACTCCAGGCGGCCAGGGTGGGGGCCCACACCTTCTGCGACCAGCCGCCCATGTTGGGCTCGTCCTGCCAGGACCAGGCCATGAGGGCGGCCTTGTCCCGGTTCTGCTGGACGTACTGGGCCATGCGGTCCACATCGTGGTTGAACTGCCAGCGGTTGGGATCGCCGCCGGAGGGCGTCACGGTGTAGTCCCCGCGGTGGGGCCCGATGGCCTCCAGGCCCAGGGCCGCGGCCCGGTCCAGGTAGTCGCCCCACGTGGCGGGATTGTGGCGGTCGTAGTAGCCCTCGGTGTGCAGCATGTTGATGTGGGCCTGGTCCACGAAGGTCTTCATGGCTCCGGGGTCGGTCATGAAGGGACCGATGGGGAAGAAGGGGTCCCCGTTCACCCGGAAGGCGTTGTGTTCATCGATGCCCACCTTGGGCAGGCCGGCGTAGCGCTTGCTGAATTTGTCCCGCCAGAGGCCGCCGGGGATGCGCTGACCGGTGCCGTCCAGCAGTTCCGCCACCAGCACGTGGTCCCCCTGGGGCAGGGGTTTGTGGTCGAGGAGGAAGCGCTCCTCTGCCCCGAGGTTGGATTTGGTCAGCAGGACGGTGGTGCCCGAGGGCCCCTGGAGCGTGACCTTCAAGGTGGTGCCATTGCCCCGTTGGGCCGCAGGAATGGCGGCGGTGATGAACTGGGCCAGGCGGTTGTGGAAGGGGGCATGGAGCAGCTCGAAGCCCGCCAGGGGCGCCACGCCCGTCACGTGCACCACCGCGGTCGCCGTGGCCGTGGCGAGGGTTGGGGCCGTGGGATTGCCTTCGCCATCGAAGGCGGCGAAGACGGAAACCGTGAGCTTCACCGTGAAGTCCCCGGGCTTCATGAAGAAGTGGGTGGCGGCCACGCCCGAGCAGGCCGTGTAGTAGAAGGGGTAGCCGAACCTGTAGGCGGTGCCATCGCCGAAGTCCCACTCGAAGCGGGCCCGACGCAGCAGGGCGGCATCGGGGTACGTGGTCCTTGTGGCGGAGACATAGACCTCCTCGCCCACGTCCACATTCAGTCCGGGTTCCACCGCCAGGGCCGCCACCAGTGCATGGGCCAGGGCCGTGACGGTGACCGTGGCCTCGGCGTAC
>CAZPUI010000133.1:2428-10603 GCA_964589695.1 uncultured Solibacteraceae bacterium
CCGTGGCCTCGGCGTACTTCGACGGATCCACCACGCTGGTGGCCCGGACATGGTAGGTGTCCGGGGTGGCGGGGGCCGTGTAGAGACCGTCGCTGCTGATGCTTCCACCCCCGGGCTCGACCACGTTCCAGAACACCCCCCGCTGGGTGGTGCCCAGGACCGTGGCCTGGAAGGTCTTTCTTCCTCCGACGGAGAGGGTCGCCCGTTCGGGGCTGAGGTGCACGGTGATCTGGCCCTGGCCCCGCACCGTGATGGTGCTGCTGGCCTGGAGCCCCGGCTGGGAGATGCTCGCGACCCGAACGTGGTACTTCCCGGAGGTGGCGGGAGCCGCGTATTTGGCCAGCACCAAGTCACCGAAGCTGCCCAGGGGCGAGAGGGTACCCCCTTGGGGTTCCTCCACGCTCCATTGGAGGTCGGCGGCGGCCTTTCCAGGGGCATAGGCCACCATGTAGGCACTTCGGGAGGCGGGAAGGGTCATGGCCTGGGGCCAGAGGTGCAGGGAGCCACCTTCGGGAGGTGCCAACTGGGGGCCTTCCGTGTCCAGGATCTCGATGGGCAGATGCACGGCAGTGCTGGGGTCCCTCCCCTGGGTGAGCATCACGTCCACCAGCCCTGGCGTTTCTGGGGCGATGAAGAGCCCCTGCTCATCCACCCGACCCGCACTGGCCTGCCAGTGCAGGTCGGGCGTTCCACCGCCTTCCAGCTCCGCCGATAGCCTGGCTCTGGCCCCCGGCGGAAGCTGGAGACGCTCCGGCAGGGGCTGAAGGACCGCCTGGGGAGCGAGGGGCTCAGAAACCTTGGGGCCCCCCGGGCCGGAACATGCGAAGAGCAGGAATGCGCCCGTGATGAACGCCAGGACCCCAACCTTGTTTCGCATGGTGCCTCCCGTGGGACCAGGCCCCCTGCCAGGAGGCCGACTTCAAGCCCCAAGGATTGGACGGGATGTGTCTCCCATGAAGGCACGAGGCCTCTGAACCCCTCCACGGGTCGAGAGACCCTGACGAGGTGGAGGAAGCCCTGGACCAGCGGTTGGGACGGTGGGTGACAAATGGTACGAATCGTAATAGTCTTGTTCGTATCATGGATGAACGCCCTCTTTCCGCCCTGTCCCTTGCCCTGCTCGGCCTCATCTCCATGGCGCCGCAGTCCGGCTACGACCTCAAAAAGGTGTTCGAGACCACGCCCCTGGGCCATTTCAGCGGCAGTCCGGGCGCGATCTACCCCGCCCTGGAGCGCCTCGAGAAAGACGGGCTCGTTGCGGGCACCCTCGAACGCACCCGCACCCTGCGGCCTCGCAAGTGCTACGCACTGACCGAGGTCGGGCGTGCCCGGCTGCTGGACACGATCCTGCGCCCCATCACCCGCGAGGATGTGGTGTGGTGCCTGGACGAACTGGCCCTGCGCTTTTCGTTCCTGGGGCACCTGGTGCCGAAGGAACGGTCCATCACGTTCCTGCAGTCCTACCAGGTCCACGTCGAGGCCTATGCCCAGGAACTGGCGCTCCAGATCCGGGGCATCCCGGATACGGGGGTGCCCCATGGTCGACTGGCCCTGGAACTGGGCCGGGAGCACTACCTGGCCGCCGCACGCTGGGCCCGGCGGGCGCGGCTGGCCTTGGGAGACGACTCCGAGCGCGAGCCTTGATCCGCACCACATCTGTCCAGGAGGAACCCCATGTCTCGTATCACCCGTGTTCTCACCATGGTCCTAGGGATGGTCACCCTCCTGGGGCAGACACCGACCGAGGGCCCCATCCTGGCCCGACGCTACCGGGAGGGCGAGCGGCTGGTCTACCGCATGGAGGGCGTGAACCAGGGTCAGCATGGCACCACGACCTACGCGGCCACCTCCGCGGCCCAGGTGCTCAAGAACGCGGCGGGCCAGTGGGTGGAATTCCATGCCTGGTCCGACTTCACGAAACAAGGCAAGGCCGTGGCCCTTTCACCCTCGGCCCAGGCCTTTCGCCAGGTGCTCTCCCTGAGCCCCGGTGTACTACCCGCCATGCCGGACCTGTCCAAGGCCCCCGAACTGGATGGACCCATATGTGACCTGCTGACCTTCTATGCCGATCTGTGGATCGCCAACATGGCCCAGCTTCGGAAGGCGGGCGACCGTGCCTTCTTTCCCGGACCCGGGAGGAACTCCTGGGTGTCGGGTCCGCACATGGTGGTGGCGGAGGATGCCATCGACTTCCATCTCACCCTGAAGTCCGTGGACACCGCCGCGCAGGTGGCCGTGCTGGTGGTTGAGCACCTACCCCCCGCCCAGCCTCGGGTCAAGCTTTCCGCGGAATGGATGAAGGTCCCGGTGGGGGCACGGCCCAACAACTGGGTGCAGGTCATCCGGAAGCCCGAGGGTACCTGGGTGGCCGAGGTGGGGCAGGAACACTTCACGGTGGAACTGCACGTCGACCTGAGGGACGGGAAGCTCCTGCGCGCCACCATGGACAATCCCGTGGAGGTGCTCCAGCGCACCTGCACCGATGCCGAGCTGACCCAGTGTCAGGCTCCGGTGCGGTACAGGATCCGCCGGAAGGTTGAGGTTCGCCTGATGACGAACGGAGTTCAAGGGACACGAGGGTAGAGGCCGATACAGCGCCAGCAACTCTCCCTGAGGTGGACCCATGGTGACTTCCGACGCGCCCTCGAGGGTCGACCCGAAACCGGCCACAACCCCTGAGAAGGGACTGGAAACCCTGGACCAAGGACTGGAAAGGGTCTCCCTGGATCAAATCCAGTCCCTGGAGACCCGCACCCGTGCGCTCAATTCCAGGCATGTGCGGGCCCTGGCGGAATCCATTGCCGCCGTGGGGCTGATCCATCCGCCCGCCCTGGACAGGCAGGGGCGCCTGCTGGCGGGCGCCCATCGACTCGCGGCCCTGCGATGGTTGCAGTCCCAGGACCCCCCTAGGTTCCAGGAACTTTTTGGGGAGGGGGTACCGGTGCGGCGCATGGATTTCGATGCCGAGGCCGATGCCCAGCTCGCCCTGGCGGTGGAGATCTCCGAAAACGAGCGGCGCAGGGACTACAGCTCCGGGGAGATCGTGAAATTGGCCGATCGCTTGCAGCAGGCGGGGTTCCATTACTCGGCAGGTGGGGGGCGACCCAAGGGGGGCACCAAGGCCCTCATGCCGGCCTTGGAGCTCATCGTGGGGAAATCCGTGCGCCAACTTCGTCGGACCTTGAACCCCGCAGGCCCACCTTCGCCCCCGAAAACCAGGACATATGACCTTGTTTCCGAGCTGCGCCACCTGTTGGCCTTCTCCACGGAGCTGGGAACTCAGCTGGAAGCCCAGGATCGGCCTGAACTGGTGGCCCTCAGGACGGAACTGGGAAGGGTGGGTCGCATGGCGGAGCGTGCCCTGGCTGCGCTGACCTAGGTGCTGCCAGAATGGCCCCAGCTCCGGAGGCTGCAGCATGCGACGGTGTTTCCAGACTCGCCTTCCTCTCCGCAGGCAGGCCTCATGGGCAGACACGCGGTGGGAAGGGAGGATGCGACGTCCATGAATGCTCCTGAGTCCACCTTCCACCTGTCCCCTCGATTGGCCTTTCTGCTGGAACTTGGGCGTTGCCTTCAAAAATACGGGGCCCCCGCCCACCGGCTGGAGGAGGCCCTCACCCGGGTGGCCCAGCGCCTTGGCATGGAGGGGCAGTTCTTCTGTGGACCCACGGCCTTCTTTGCCTTCATCGGCGAGCAGGGACAGCGCCAGCGCACCTATCTGGAGCGCACGGTGGCGGGGGATTGCAGCCTGGACAAGCTCAACACGGTGTATGAAGTGGCCCGGGAGGTGGGGGCCGGGCGCATGGGGGCCGAGGAGGGGCAAGTCCGCCTCCGCCAGGTGGAGGATGCCCCGGACCGCTATTCCCCCACCCTGGTGCTCCTGAGCACGGGCCTCGTGTCCGCCGCGGCGGTTCCCCTCTTTGGGGGAGGGTGGGGGGAGGTGCTCTTCGGGGGGCTGGCGGGGCTGGTGGGTGGGTTGGTGCCCGTCTTCGCCCGGGGCAGGGCGGGGCTCCGGGACATGGGCCCCGCCCTGGGGGCACTGGCGGTGAGCTTCCTGGCTTGCCTGGCCAATGGACTTCCGGTGGCCATGAACCCCACCACCCTCATCCTCGCGGGGCTCGTGGTGCACCTACCCGGCCTCACCCTGGTGACGGCCCTGAATGAGCTGGCCACCGGCCACCTGGTGGCGGGCACAGCCCGGATGGCGGGCACGGCCATGACCTTCCTCCAACTGGCCTTCGGGGTGGTGGTGGGTCAGCAGTTGGGGGCCCGTCTGGTGCCTGTCCATGCCCATGCCCCCCAGGTCCTGCCAGGCTGGACCTTGGTTCCCGTGGTGATCCTAGCGGCCATGGGTTTCCTGGTGCTCTTTCAGGGGCGTACCCGGGATTATGGTTGGACCCTAGGGGCCTGTGCCCTGGGCCTCTTGGGGGCCCGGGCGGGGGCCGCCGTGGGCGGTCCTGAATTCGGGGTGGGCCTGGGGGCCTTCCTGCTGGGGGTGGGCTCCAACCTCTTCAGCCGCCGCTTCGATCGACCCAGCCTCACCACCCTGCTACCAGGCCTCATGCTCCTCCTCCCCGGAAGCTGGGGCTTCCGATCTCTGGGCATGCTCTTCCATGATCAGGTGGTGCTGGGCATGGGCACGGCGGTCCACATGGTCCTGCTCGCCACCTCCCTCCTGGCGGGCCTGCTCATGGCCAATGCCGCCGTGCGGCCTCGAATGGTGCTCTGATGGCGCGAAACGCTCCCTTGAAGCTTCCTCCCCTGGTCCTGGCCCTGGTGGCCGCGGGTGGGATCTGGGCCCTGCCGGGGCGATGGGCCCTCGGACCTCCGGCCTTTCCCATCCATCGGTGGGTCGCCCTGCTGCTCTCCTTGGCCTCCCTGGGGTTCGTGGTTTCCAGCGTCTCCAGCCTTCGCGGACGCCGCTCCACCCTGAGCCCCTCGGACCTTGGGGGGACCTCGGCCCTGGTCCAGTCCGGCCCCTTCAGGTTGGGCGCAACCCGATGTACCTTTCGTTGGCTTTGATCAGGCCTCCTGCTTCTGCAGCCAACGGTTGTACAGGAACATGCTGAAGGCCGACAGAAGGCCGAAGGAGGCCAGGAGGACCCAGCCGAGGGAGGCCTGGCGGGGATCCAGCTGGAGCAGTCCATTGGGCAGGGTGGTGGCGTTCTTGCACATGATCGCGTTGAAGAGCCAGGCTCCGGCGGGGCCGCCGATGATGCTGCCGATGGCCATGGGAAGGTTGGCGTAGCCCTGGAACAGGCCTTCCTGGCCCTTGGGGCTCAAGGAACCAATGTATTCATAAAGTCGGCTGGAGTTGAACAGCTCGCCAAAGGCGATCATGGCCACGGTGAGCATGATGAAGACACTGCCCATGGGCAGCAGGTTACCCACCACGGCGGTCACGCCCCCCGCCATGTAGAGGGGGAAAATATTGATGAACATTGCCAGGCCGATGATGGTGATGCCGATGACGATGGACTTGATGGGGGGCAGCTTGCCGAAGGCCTTGGTGATGAGGAGCTGGCACGTGACGATGACGAAGGGATTGGCCGCGGTGTAGATGTCCATGGCCGGTGTGAGTTCCACGGTCTTCTTCGTGTAGAGGGGCAGCAGGTTGTAGACCTGGTTGTAGATGAAGTAGAAGCCGCTGGAAACCAGCAGGAACATGGCAAAACGCACGTTGGTGAGCACCTTCGGGATGCCGCTGAGGATCTCGCCCACGGACTTGGAGGGCTTCTTCTCCGTGATGCCCATCTCGATGTCCGGATCCTTGTAGAAGAAAAGCACCATGCAGAAGGCCACCAGGGAGGCCACCACGCTGACCGCGAAGATGAAGCTCAGGTCGAAGCCCGGCGTCTTGCGCACCTTGAAGGAGATGAAGCGGCCCACCAGGCTGCCGATATTGATGACCATGTAGAAGATGGCGAAGCCAAGGGTCTTGCGGGCACCCGCAGTCTTTTGTACGGTGCCGGCGATGCAGGGTTTGACGAAGGAACCGCCGATGCCGATGAGGATCACCGCCAGGGAGATGGGGATGGCCACACCGGCGCCCACGGTCACCAGCGGGGAAATGGCTTCCGTGAGCTGCGCCCCCCCGAACCAAACCGGGTAGCCCATGAGGAAATATCCCGCCGCGAGGGTGATGAAGGCCAGCAACAGCGCACGCTTGAAGCCGATCTGGTCCGCGATGGTGCCTGAGAGCAGGGGCAGGAAGTACACCAGGGTCCAGAGCACGCTGGAGTTGATGAAGCTGGGCCAGTAGTCGCCGAAGCCCAACTGCCCCAGGTAGATCACCACGAAGCTGGCCATGGCGTAATAGGCGGCCCTTTCGAACAGCTCCGTGACGTTGGCGGACCAGAAACTGGAGGGAAACTTCTCGGGCGTCTCGGATATCGACATTCGGGACCTCGGGGAGAAAGGGCGTCAAGGAATGGAATCCCATAGCTTGGCACGAGGTTCCCGCAGGGGCGAGGGGAGAGGAGGAGGTGTAGGATGGATATGACTTTCGATGTACGCGATATCACCCTGGAGTGAATTGCCATGACCTTCGTCACCTGGACCCCTGCCTATGTCCTGGGCGTGCCCGAAATGGACGAGATGCACCGCAATCTGTTCCTGGCCCTGCAGCGTCTCCACGAGGGCTTCGTGACCGGTCGTCACCCCTCGGACACCGATGAGGTGGTGCGCTTCATGGAGACCTACAGCAAGATCCACTTCGAGCTGGAGGAGCGGCTGATGGGCGAATTCCCCCACCCCGAAGTGGAGGAACACCTCAGCCGTCACCGGGAATTCGAAGCCCAGGTGGCGGAGTACCTCCAGCGCACGGGCTTCGAGGATCGCCTTCTGGCCATGCAGGTGCTGGCCTTCCTCCGGGACTGGCTGGTGAAGCACATCGGCCTGGAGGATCGGGTGCTGGCGGAAGCGGTGAAGGTGGGGCGGGCACAGCGGTAGGTCCCAGGGCTGAGGTACCAGGGAGGTGACCGTTCAGATCCAACCGCCAACTCACCGGCCAAAAGTTAACATCGCTGTTAATCGCTCTTCATCGCTGGCCACATCGTTTTCCGGTTGTGCGCAATCTGGGCCGATCTTCAGGAGAGTTGACAGTCCAATGGAAAGCAAAAAGCGATTGCCAGCGATCGACAGCGATAAACGGAGATAGAGCTTTTGCAGAATGCTGAGCTCCTTCCAGAGTGGAAATGGAAGGTTTCAGGGTTGCCACGA
Organism: uncultured Solibacteraceae bacterium; assembly: GCA_964589695.1. Lineage (GTDB taxonomy): Bacteria > Acidobacteriota > Holophagae > Holophagales > Holophagaceae > CAZPUI01. The sequence goes on from CAZPUI010000133.1 coordinate 9,650, forward strand.
GGATCCATGCCGCCCCCTGAGCAGAGGCACTGAGAACGCAAGGACACACGTCAGTCAGAGGGGAGCCCTGAACGGCTACCAAATTGTTTGATCCGCATCCGCTTGCCAGAGTCGACCCTAAACTCCTGCGCCCAACCCCAGGTCCGCGGAGCTGAGGAGCTGAACCCCCGTGGCCGTGCGCACCCGCAGGCGGCCGTCCACCTCCCAGCCTTCGCAGGTGCCTTCTCCGTCCTCCCAGCGCACGGGATCCCCTAGGCCGGGCCAGAGGAAGGCGGGCTCCCCGGGATCCCCCAGGTCCTGCCAGCGGTTCAGCAGGTCCAGGGCCAGCGCCTGGGGATCGGGCAGGCTCGCGCAGCCCAGGTCCCGGAGGCAGGCGGGGGGAATGGTGCGCTCCGGCAGGTGGGGGGCTGCCCCCAGGTTGACCCCCAGGCCCAGGGTGACGCTCTCCTTCACCGTCTCCCCAATGATGCCCCCCAGCTTCACCAGGCGGCCTTGGTGCCAGGCCACCAAGTCGTTGGGCCACTTCAGGCCCAGTCCCTCGGCCCAGGGCTCCAGGGCACTGAGGACCGCCACCATGGCCCGTTGGAGCACGAGTCCCGGGGCCATCTCACGGCGGGGCAACCGGGCACTGAACCAAAGGCCTGCTCCGGGGGCGCTCTCCCAGCGGTTGCTGCCTCGGCCCCTCCCCTCGGTCTGGGCCGAGGCCAGGATCCCGCAGAAGCCCAGTTCGGGGTGGCGGGCCAGGAAGGCCTGGGTGGAGTCCACTTCGCCCAGCACGATGAGGGGCAGGGGCTTCATGGCCGATGCCTGTTCTTTAGCCACAGGAGCCTCAGTCCCTCCAGGGTGAGGTCGGGTTCGAAGTGCTGGATGTGCCTGAGGGCAGGAACCACCACCTTGGCCAGGCCCCCCGTGGCCACGGGGGTGGCGCCGGGGTCCCCCGCCAGGAGGCCCCCC